>NZ_JBHXAY010000135.1:0-16408 GCF_042728775.1 Nocardia sp. NPDC060259 | reverse complement strand
CACCGCGCTTCCTCGCGGGGGGGGCGGGTACTACGGGGGTGCCGCGCGCGTGGTGGGTGTGGCCCCCCCCGCCCGCGGCCAGTACTTCGCCGCGGTCGAGCACGGCGGTCACCTCGGAATGCGACAGGATCAGAGTCAACGCAGGAGCTCCTCGAAAGCGGGGGCGGGTCAGGACGTTCGGGCGAAGGCGACGGTCAGGTCGCGCGGTGAGCGGCTGTTGCCGACCAGGCCGCTGACGGCGACGATCGCGATCAGATAGGGCAGCATCACCAGCAGCGCGAACGGCACGTCGACACCCAGCGCGGGCAGCGCGAACTGCAGTGCCTGGGCGATACCGAAGAACACCGACGCCCAGATCACGCCGAGCGCGCGCCAGCGGCCCGCGATCACCGCGACCACGGCGAGATAGCCGATGCCGCCGGTCATGTTGTCGCTGAACGAATGCACCTCCGACAGCGCCAGTTGCGCACCGCCAAGGCCCGCGGCGAACGCGGCGAGCAGCACACAGCCGTAGCGGACGATCCGCACGGACAGCCCGGTGCGGTCGGCGGCGACGGCGTCCTCGCCGATCGCGTCGATCACCAGGCCCAGCTTGGTTCGCCGGGAGAACGCGACGGCCAGGACGGCCACGACGACGAGGCACAGGTAGCCGAGCGCGGTCTGCCCGAACAGGGCGGGCCCGACGACCGGGATGCGGTGCAGCAGGGGAATGCGCAACGCGTCGAAACCGGGGGCACCGTGGCCCTTGCCGTCGGCCAGCAGCAGCCGCGCGCCATAGGTGGTGGCACCGAGGGCCAGCGCATTGCTCGCGATGCCCACGACGATCTGGTCGGCCCGCAAGCTGACACTCCAGATCGCTTGCAGCGCACCGAAGAGCAGCGCGGCGCCCACAGCGGTGATCGCGCCGAGGACCGGTGAACCGGTGGCGACAGCCCCGAGCACGCCCGCGAAAGCGCCGGTCAGCATCATCGCCTCGAGGCTCAGATTGAGCACCCCCGCGCGTTCGCTGACCAGTTCGCCGCTCGCGGCGACGAGGATGGGCAGGGTGAAACCGATACCGCTGGTGGCGATGTCGGTGACCGTGTCGAGGCTCATCGCGGTGCTCCTGCCAGGTCGGCGGTATCGATCGGGGAAACAGCCTGCGGGGCAGCGGGTTCGGGCTTGCGCGCCGACCGGGTCCACAGGGCGGCGCCCGCGATGAACACGATCATCAGCGACTCGACGACGCTGACGGTCGACGCGGGCACATTCGCGGCCAGCTGCAGGTTGATCCCGCCGGAGACGAGGAATCCGAGCAGCAGCGAGACCGCGACGACCGCGGCCAGCGAGCCACGGGCAAGCAGCCCGACGACAAGGCCGGAGAACCCGTATCCGGAGGAGAAGCCCTCCGCGAGGACGAAAGGCGCGGTGGCGACGAGCAATCCGCCCGCGATGCCGGAGAACGCGCCCGCACCCGACAGGCTGAGGAATCGCAGCCGCTGCACGGGCAGGCCGAGCCGGGCCGCCGCGTCGGGATTGAGGCCGACCGCGCGCAGCCGGGTGCCCAGGGCGGTGTGGCGGACCAGGATCGCGGTGCCGAGCGCGGCCACGACCGCGATCCACAGCGCGATGGTCGCGGGGGAGCGTTCGATGCCGAGCAGTGGCAGTTGCGCGGCGGGAGTGAGCTGTTCGGACTGCGGCAGGGTTTCCGACGAGGTCACCGGCTGCCGCAGCAGCGCGGGTTCGTGCACCACGAGCAGCACCATGGCGAGGCCGACGAAATTGAGCAGCAGCGTGGTGATGATCTCGCTGGTGCCACGCCGGACCCGCAGGTAGGCGGCGATCGCGGCCCAGAGCCAGCCCGCGGCCGCCGCGCCGATCAGTACCGCGGGCAGGGTGATCGCGGCGGGAGCGCCGGTCAGCGTGGTGCCGATGGCGGTGGCGGCGATACCGCCCGCGCAGATCTGGCCCTCACCACCCACATTCACCAGGCCCGCCCGGTGCGCGATGGTGAATCCGACGGCCACCAGCATCAAGGTGGCCGCGACATTGAACGAAGCGCCGACGGCATAACCGCTGCCGAACATGCCTTCCCACAGCGCGGTCATCGTCGCGCCGGGCGCCGCACCCGCGAAGGCGGCCAGGATGAGCCCGACCACGCCGGCGGCGATCATCGCCGCGGCCGCGACCACAACGGGCTGATGTGCCCAGCGGCGCAGCCGGATTCGGTACCTGCCCGCCGTTCTGCTCTCGGTGACAGCGGTCATGCCGACACTCCCATCATCAGTTCGCTGATCTGTTGTGCCGCAGTGGGATCGGCCGTCTCGACGGGGCCGGTGAGCGTGCCGCGATAGGCGACCAGCACCCGATCGCACAGGGCGAGCAGTTCGGGCACCTCGCTGGACACCACGAGCACACCGCAGCCGTCGGCGGCGGCGCTGCGCAGCCGGGTCAGCACGAAATCGACCGCGCCGATATCCAATCCGCGCGTCGGCTGGGCGGCGACCAGGCAGCGCAGGTTCGTGGTGGACAGCTCGCGGGCGAGCACCACCTTCTGCTGGTTGCCGCCCGAGAGCGCGCCCATGCGCACCCACGGCCCGGCGGCGCGCACGTCGAACCGCTCGAGTTCGGCCTGCGCGGCGCGACCCATGGCGCGTTTGTCGAGCAGCCCGAAGCGGCGGAACCTGCCGAGCTGCCCGAGGAAGAGGTTCTCGGCGATGGTCATGTCGGCGACCATCGCGTCGCGGTGGCGATCTTCGGGCACGACAGCGAGGCCGAGACCGGTGCGCGTGGCGGGACGCGCGGCGGTGATGTCGGTGCCGTCGAGGGTGACGGTGCCCGCCGCCGCCGGTGCGCTGCCGGCCAGGACGGCGACGAGTTCGCTCTGACCGTTGCCTTCGACTCCGGCGATGCCGACGATCTCGCCGGGCCGCACGCGTAGCCGCACCTCGTCGAGTGCGGTGCTGCCGTCGGCCCGATGGGCGGTGAGGCCGTCGACGGACAGCACCGGCATCGCCGTCTCCGGTGTCGGTGCGATTTTCGTTGCGGGCCTTGCGGTATCGACGCCGAGGGTCGCGGCCACCGTCGGATCGAGGTCGGCGGCGGTGCGGCCGACCATGGCGGTCAGCAGCTGCGTGATGCCGGTGTTCGACATCCGCCCGCCACCGGCGACCGTGCCGCGCCGCAGCACGGTCGCGGCGTCGGCGACCCGGGCGACCTCGCCGAGCTTGTGCGTCACCAGCACCACCGCTTTACCGTCGGCGGCGACAGCGCGGCAGGTGTCGATCAGCGCGTCGATCTCGGCGGGATCGAGCACGCCGGTCGGCTCGTCGAGCAGGATCAGCGACGGATCGCGCAGCAGCGCCTTGACGATCTCGACCTTCTGCCGCGCGCCGACCGGCATCGTCGCGACCCGCTGATCGAGATCGATCCGCAGCCGGTAGCGCTGGGCGATCTCGTCGAGCCGGTCGGTCAGCTCGCCACGGCGCATCCGCACGCCCCGCTGGGTGAGCAGCAGATTCTCCGCGACGGTCATGGTGGTGACCAGGCTGAAGTGCTGGTGCACCATGGCCACGCCCGCGGCCATCGCGGCGGCGGGGGAGTCGGGCCGGAACTCGGTGCCGCCCAGCGTCATCCGGCCCGTGTCGGGCCGGTAGCCGCCGAAGACCAGGTTGCACAGCGTCGACTTGCCCGCGCCGTTCTCGCCGAGAACGCAATGGACGGTGCCGGATTCGACGGTGACGTCGACATCGTGCAGGGCCCGCACGTCACCGAAGCTCTTACCCAGTCCCTGCAGGGTCAATGCGGGAGTGCTCATGGCGGTCAGTACGGCTCGACCGCGCCGGTGGCCAGGGCTGTCTTGGCCTTGGCGAGTGCGTCGGCGACCGCGGCGTCCTTGCTGCACAGCACGAAATCGGTGCCGTGGTTGGGCGAGGTGAGGCCGAAGCGCACGTTCTCGGCCTTCCACGAGTTGTCGAGCGCGGCGTTCACGGCGTACTCGACCTCGGCGCCGATGTCGGTGTGCACGTAGCCCAGGTAGACGGGGTTGGTGCAATCGCCGGGGATCGGTCCGCCGACCATGGCCGCGCCTGCCTGGGTCGCGGCCTGTTCCATACCCGCCTTGCCCAGATTGACGATCTGGCCGAGCGCGCCGGCGCCGGCGCCGTAGTCGGCCAGGGCGGCCTGCTTGGCCTTGGCCGGGTCGTTGAAGTCGCCGACATATTGCGGGGTCAGCACCTTCACGTCGGGTTTGGCGAAGCGGGCGCCGTTGCCGAAGGCATTGGCGGCGTTGACGATCGCGGGCAGCTCGACGCCGCCGACGAAGGCGACCGCGCCGGTCTTCGCGCCCGCCGCCGATACCGCGCCGCTGAGGAACTCGGCCTCGGCCTGCTGCGGGTCGTAGTAGGCGAGATTGGCCATG
The DNA here is from genome assembly GCF_042728775.1 of Nocardia sp. NPDC060259. Classification (NCBI taxonomy): domain Bacteria; kingdom Bacillati; phylum Actinomycetota; class Actinomycetes; order Mycobacteriales; family Nocardiaceae; genus Nocardia; species Nocardia sp. NPDC060259. The sequence continues at coordinate 12,009 of NZ_JBHXAY010000135.1, read as the reverse complement.
GGCTTGGCATCGGCAGGGCCGCCGATCTCGACGAACTTCACGTTCGGGAACTGCGGGGCGACCTTGCGCACGTCGGCGTCGGTCTGGCCGCCGAGCGAGATCACCAGATCGTTGGTCGAGGCGAACCGGACCAGGGCCTGCTGGTAGTCGCTCGCGGCGACCTGTTCGACCTTGCTCAGTTCCACCTTGTCGCCGAGCTTGTCGGCGATGCGCTGGTAGCCCAGATACCCCGACTGCATGAAACCGGTGTCGGAGAGCGAGCCGGGGAAGAACACGCCGACCTTCAGTGTGCCGCCCGACGCGGTGGTGCCGGAGGATCCGCAGGCCGACAGCAGGGCAGCGGCGGCCAGGGCGGCCGAGCCGAAGGCGATCGCGCGCCGAGTGGACTTGTGCACGGGGTACTCCTTGATCGAACGAACCGCCCACTTAGCGGTATACCGTTAAGTGTCAGCCTGGGGCCCGCGGATGACGGGCGGATTACCGAAACGTAAGAAACGGTCGCTCGCGGCGGGCGGTACTACCGTGGTGGGAGTGCAAGCGCGGAAGGGTGGTGCGGTGTCGGCGGAACCGGCGAAGAAGTCGCTGCGGGACCGGGCCTACGAGGAGCTCCGCGACCGGATCATCGACCTGCGGCTGAGCCCAGGGCAGCGGCTGGTCGAACGCGATCTCGCGACCGAGCTGGAGATCTCCCGGATCCCGCTGCGCGAGGCGCTGCAGATGCTCGAGCGCGAGGGGTTGGTCGTGATCGTGCCGCGTCAGGGTGCGATCGTCGCCCCGTTCACCGCCGCCGACGTGCGCGACCTGTTCGACGTCCGCGAGAGCCTGGAAGTCCTCGCTGCCCGCCTGGCCGCCGAACGCGCCGAACCCACCGACCTCGCCGCCCTGCGCGAGCAACTCGACGCCGCCCGCCGGGCCACCGCCGCGGGCGACCAGGCCGCGATCGCCGCCGCGAATGCCGGCTTCCACACTCGCATCGTCGAGGTCTCCGGCAATCCGCTCCTGCAATCCCTGCTGCGCCCCTTGGAATCCCGCGTCCGCTGGCTGTTCCACCTCACCAAGGAGCGTGACCCCGGCACCCAGTGCGCGGAACACGAAGCCCTCTACGCCGCCATCGCCGCAGGCGACCCCGACGCCGCCGCCGAGATCGCCTACCGGCACGTGGCCTCCGGCCGCGAACCCAGCCTCGCCCTCTCGGCCCAGTGGTCGATGCCCGACATCGACCCGATCTCGGCCACCCGCACCCGCCAGCGCACCTCCCAGCGTGACAAGACCGCCTGACCTGTCAGCGCGTGACCGGCCGCAGGCGCCATCGGGCCGGGCGGATCCAGTTGTCCGGATTCGGATCGCTCACGAATGGTGTTCCGCCGCTCGGGCTGCCGAACGTAAGGCGGTGCGGGCGGCGGCGATCGCGGGGTGGGCGTCCGTGCCGTTGCGGTAGGCGAGGTGGGTGTGGCGGCGGGTCGACAAGGGTGTGAGGGTGACATCGTCGGGTGGGGAGTGCAGAGCGAGGGCGGGGACGATCGCGGTGCCCGCGTCGGCCGCGACCAAGGCCAGGACCGTGTCGAAGTCGTCGGCGTGGTGGCGGATGCGGGGCGTGAAACCCGCTGCCTGGCAGGCGCGGAGGGTGACGGTATGGCAGAGGGTGCCGGGTGTGCCTGCGATCCACGGGGATTCGAGCTGGGCGTGGAGAGGTTTGGTGTCCGGGACGGAGTTTCGGGTGGCGAGGTAGACGGTTTCGGTGTGCAGGGGCTCGGTGTGGATGGCGGGGTCGGGGGTGGCGGGCACCAGGTCGTAGTCGTGGGTGAGTGCGATGTCGAGGGTGCCCGCGCGCAGGGCGTCGGGGACGTCGGCGGGGTCGATCTCGGTGACCGTGAGTTCGAGGCGGGGATGGTCGGTGCTCAGGGCGACCAGGGCGGGGGACAGGAGCGTGCGGGCGGCGGTGGGGAAGGCGCCGATCCGCAGGGTGCCGGCGAGTTCGTCTCGGGCGACTGCCAATTCGGCATCGGCGCGTTCGAGGGCAGCGAGGATCGTTTCGGTGTGGCCGACGAGCAGGTGCGCGGACGGTGTGAGAGTGACGCGGCGGCCCGTGCGTTCCAGGAGGGGAACACCCGCCTCGCGTTCGAGCGCGGTGAGCTGTTGCGACACGGCCGAGGGCGTGTAGCTGAGCGCGTCGGCGACCGCGGCGATGGTGCCGCGGTGGGCGAGTTCGCGCAGGAGGCGGAGCTTGCGGACATCCAGCATCAGTTCAGCTTACGTTCGACATCACGAATGTGAACTGGACCTGATGTGTCGGCGGCCCGACGATAGGAACCATGACATCGCTGCAGGGTTTGTTCGTCCCCATGATCACGCCGTTCACCGCCGACGGCGCCCTCGCGCCCGCTGCCCTGGAACAGCACGCGCACAGCGTCCTCGACGCGGGCGCGACCGGACTCGTCGCCTTGGGCACCACCGCCGAGCCCTCGGCGCTGACCACCGACGAACGAGACCGCGTCCTCGACCTCTGCGCCGCCGTGTGCGCCGAACGGAACGCGCCGCTGATCGTCTGCGCTGGCGGCAACGCGACCGCGGAATCGGTCAGGGCGGTCGGCGAATTGCGGCATCCGATCGCGGGTGTGCTCGCGGTGGTGCCGTACTACGTGCGCCCGAGTGAGGAGGGTGTCGTCGCGCACTTCACCGCGCTGGCGGCGGCCAGCCCGGCCCCGCTCTACGTCTACGACGTGCCCTACCGCACCGCGCGCCCGCTCGGCGGGGAGACGCTGGTGCGGCTCGCGAACATTCCGAACATCGCCGGGTTCAAGCATTCCGTGGGCGGTGTCGACGCGGCCAGTGTCGAACTGATGGCTCGCGCCGGATCCAGCACGACGGTGCTGTGCGGCGACGACCGGTTCGCCTCGGCCCTGCTCGCGCTCGGCGCGCGGGGCGGCATCCTCGCCGCGGCCAATATCGCGCCCGCGGACTACGCGGAGTTGATCGCCGCCTGGCTCGCCGGTGACGCGATACGGGGCCGCGAGATCGGAAATCGCCTCGACGCGCTCGGTGCCGCCCTGTTCGCCGAACCCAACCCGACGGTCGTCAAAGCGGTGCTGGCCCAACGGGGGCAGATCCCCAGCCCGGCGGTCCGGTTGCCGCTTCTGCCCGCTTCGCCCGCTTCGACGGCGGCGGCGCTGCGGGCCGCCGACGCCGCGGCCGCCGCTCCCGTGTGACACGAGATCACGAACAATAAATTTCGCTGGTCTTCGGCGGCGAAAGGTGCCAGGCTCAAGCGGTGACGAAACCTCCGGATATCGGCGCCGCTGCCGATCCCACCTCCGACAAACTGGATGCCGCCGTACTCAAAGTGGCAGGCGTAGTCGTCCTCGGCGCGGTGATGTCGATCCTCGACATCACCGTGGTCACCGTCGCGATTCCGACATTCATGGCGGACTTCCAGGCCTCCGTCGAGGTCGTCGCCTGGACCATGACCGGCTACACCCTGGCGCTGGCCTCGGTCATCCCGATGACGGGGTGGGCGGCCGACCGCTTCGGCACCAAACGCCTCTATATGGCGGCCCTGACCTTCTTCATCATCGGGTCGGTGCTGTGTTCGATGGCGTGGAGTATCGAGTCGCTGGTGGCGTTCCGCGTCATCCAGGGCATCGGCGGCGGCATGCTCATGCCGCTGGGTATGACGATCATGACCCACGCCGCCGGCCCGCAGCGGATCGGCCGTGTGATGGCGGTGCTCGGTGTGCCGATGCTGCTCGGCCCGATCTGCGGCCCCATCCTCGGCGGCTGGCTCATCGACTCCTTCAGCTGGCACTGGATCTTCCTGATCAACCTGCCGCTGGGTGTGGTCGCCCTGATCCTGGCCTACCTCGTGTTCGCGCCCGACAAGCCCAAGCCCTCGGAATCGTTCGACTTCCTCGGCATGCTGCTTGCCTCGCCGGGCCTGGCGCTGTTCCTGTTCGGTGTCTCCTCCATCCCGGAGAAGGGCACGGTGCTCGCCGCGCGCGTGCTCATTCCGGCGATCATCGGCGCTGTGCTGCTGGTGGCGTTCGTGTTCCACGCGTTGCGCACCGAGCATCCGCTGATCGACCTGCGCCTGTTCCGCAACCCGTCGCTGCGCTACTCGGTGCTGACCATGTCGCTGTTCGCGACGGCGTTCTTCGGCGCGGGCTTCCTGCTGCCGAACTACCTGCAGCAGGTGCGCGGTGAGACGGCCTTCGATTCCGGCCTGCTCATGGCGCCACAGGGGATCGGCGCCATGCTGACGATGCCGATCGCCGGCTTCCTGGTCGACAAGATCGGGCCGGGCAAGATCGTCATGTTCGGCATCACCTTCATCACCATCGGCCTGGCGGGCTTCACCCAGCTGCACGCCGACACGTCCTACCTGATGATCGGCGCCGCGCTGTTCGTGATGGGTCTGGGCATGGGCTGCACCATGATGCCGGTGATGACCGCCGCCATCCAGACGCTCTCGCACGCCCAGGTCGCGCGCGGTTCGACACTGATGAACATCATCAACCAGACCGCGGCCTCGATCGGCACGGCGACGATGTCGGTCGTGCTGGCCGCCCAGCTCAACGACCACCCCGAGGCCAAGATCGGTATCGCCTCGAACGCCCGACCGGACATCGCCGCACAGGTGCCGCCGTCGGTGATCGAGCAAGGTCTGGAACTGGCCGCCGACGCGTTCAGCAATACCTACTGGGTCACCGTGATTCTCGCGGCGCTGACGCTGATCCCGGCGTTCTTCCTGCCGCGGAGCAAACCCGAGGCTCCGGTCGACGCCGAAGCAGCGGCACTGGTCTGACGCCGCACACGCGCGAAAGCCCGGACGGAACCTGGTGTTCCGCCCGGGCTTTCGCGTAGCGACTCAGCCGTAGAGCTTGACGAAGGCTTCGAGCGACCGTTCGATATCGCCGCGCAGTGCCTTCGCGACCGCCGAACCGATCGGGCCGAACAGTGGTGCACCGCCGAGATCGATGTCGACACCGACCTTGGACCCACTGCCCGCCGGTTCGACCAGCATCGCGAGCCCGAACTTGGTGCCGCCGATGCCCGTACCGGTCAGCGCCAGGCGACGCGGCGGTTCGGCGGTGCGCACGGTCCAGGTGACCTTGTTGCGAAAGCCCTTCACGCGGGCGATGCCGACGAGGACGGTGCCGGGGGTGAGATCCTCGGGCAGGGTGCCGCGCCACGCCTCGTGAATGGTCAGCCAGTCGCCGAGCGCGGGCAGGTCGGAAGCGTGGGCCCACGCCTGGTCCGGTGGGACGGGGACATCGACGGAGAGCTTCAGTTTCGCCACCAGGGGATGGTATCCGGTACCCGAGGTTCCGCCTCGACCGGATCGGGGCATAGCAAACCAGAATAGATCACCCGCCCAGGAGCGCGGGTGGGAATTCTGATGGTGGACAGGACGATCCACATCGCAATCGATCATGGTGCTGCTACTGTGTGCGGGTCGCCGGCAGCGAGGCTTGCCTGGCGAATGCCTCCCGGGCCGGCCGGTGAGGGCCCACCGGCCAGGGCGTGGTGTGGTCGACGACGACGAAAGATCTGATGAACTCAGGAATCGCGGTGCTGTTACTCGTCATCGGAGCGCCGCTGTTGCTGCTCGCGCTGGCCGTGACGGTCTTTGCCATGCGCAACGAGCGCCAGCAGCGACTGCGCGCCGACGCCGCCATCCGTGAGCGCGTCGCGTGCGAGAACGCGCTGATCCAGCTGGCGCAGACGACACTGCCCTCGATCACCGACGCGGTGCGCAGGCACGAGATCCCCGCGGTGGCTGTCGATCTGCCCGTGGAACTGCAGAATTCGCAGGTCGGCCAGGTGCTGCAGGTGATCGCCACCGGTCACGCCGAGGATCTGCGCATGGTCTCCGAGGAGACCAGGGCGATGGTCGAACGCTACGGCGAGCAGCGTCGGCTCAACGAGGTCGTGGCGGCCAAAGAGGAGGCGCAGACCGAGCTGTCGGCGTCCTCGCGGGCCGCCACCAGCGCGGCGGTGCGCTCGTTCGGCACCTCGGTGGTCAGCCTCGGCACCGACCTGGGCCAGGTCGTGAGCGCCGCGCTGCGTGAGCATCGCGACGACGCCATTTACGAGACGCTGACCCGGATCGACCACACCGTGCAGCAGATGATCCGGCAGGCGCAGTCCTATGTGATCGTCTCCGGTGGCCTGCCCGGCCGTCGCTGGCCGCAGCAGTCGCTCACCGACGTGGCGGGCGGCGCCACCGGGCGCGTCCGGGAATTCCTGCGCGTGCGGTCGGGGCAGTCCGATCGGGTCGTGATCAGCCGCGCGGTGGAACCGCTCGTGCACACGCTGGCCACGCTGCTCGACAACGCGCTGCGCTATTCGCCGCCGTCGTCGTTCGTCGAGGTCGGCTTCCAGGAGGGGCACCACGGTGTCACCGTCATCGTCGATGACGCGGGCATGCGGATGAGCCCGGAGCAGCTCGAGGACGCGCGGCAGGTGCTCAGTGGCGAACGCGCGGTCGACATCCATGATCTCGGACCGGCGCCGAAGGTCGGCTTCCCCGGCATCGCGGCGCTGGCGCGGCGCTACGGGTTCTCCGTCCATGTCGACGGGCCGAACATCTTCGGCGGCATGCGCGCGATGGTCTACGTTCCGTCGGCACTGCTGGTGAGTGGTGCCGCACCGCGCCTGCCCGAGCCCGAACTCGTTGCCCCCGCCCACGTCCCGGTACCAGTGCCGGTGCTCGTCGAGGCCGACGGGCCCCGCGCCGAAGTGCACGAGATCACCAGCGGGGGATTGCCCAAGCGCCGCCGCAGGCCGGTCGCGCCGGATTCGGCGGGAGTGCCCACCGAATCGGGCAATGCTCGCCCCGACCTCGCCGCTGCCTGGCACAGCGGTTCCCGCAGCGGTCGCCTCGCTGCGGCCGAGCGAACGACGGAAGGAACAGCCGATGAGCACACCGGTAGCCGATAGCACGAACCGACTAGCGTGGCTGCTCGAGGATCTGGAGATCCCCGGCGTCCGCTTCGCGGTGCTGCTGTCCGATGACGGACTGCGGATCGCCCACTCCCGTGGCGTGGCCAAGGACGACGCCGAACGGTTCGCCGCGGCCGCCTCCGGCCTGCGCTCGCTCGGCAAGGCGCTCGGCGAATTCTGCGGCGGATCGTCGAACGCGGTGCGCCAGAACATGACCGAGTACGACGATGGCATGATCATGATCACCGCGGCCGGTGTCGGTGCGCTGCTAGGCGTCGCCACCACCGCCGACGTCGACGTCGCGCTGGTGGCGCACCGGATGAACGAACTGGCCTCGCGCGTCGGCCACGAGATCGGCAGCGCGCCGCGGCACGGTGGCAGGTAATGAGTCGCGGCAGGCGCGATCCCGATCTGGTCAGGTCGTATGTGCGCACCGGCGGACGGGTGCGGGCCGCGCATGAACTGGACCTGGTGACCCTGGTCCGCGCGCTCGCCGACGCGCGGCCCGATCATCGGCCCGACGAGCGCCGGGTCCTCGCGCTCACCAGTCGCCGCGGCGCGCTGTCCATCGCCGAACTGTCGGCGTATCTGGATCTGCCCGCGTCGGTCGTGAAGATCATCGTGTCCGATCTGCTCGACAGCGGCTATCTACAGTGCCCGACTCCGGCCGAAGTGAAGCCGGAACTAGCGTTGATCAAGGAGGTGCTGCATGGTCTCCGTGCCATCGCGGGGTGAGGTCGACTACGTCGCGGAGACCGTGACGCGGTCGGTGAAGATCCTGGTCGCAGGCAATTTCGGCGTCGGCAAGACGACGTTCGTGTGCGGCGTCTCCGAGATCAGGCCGCTGCGCACCGAGGAAACGATCACCGAGGCGAGCATCGGCGTCGACGATATGGCGGGGCTCGGCACCAAGGTGCAGACCACCGTCGCACTGGATTTCGGCCGCATCACCCTGAACCCGCAACTGGCGCTGTATCTTTTCGGCACTCCCGGCCAGGAACGCTTCGCCCCGCTGTGGGAGGAGCTGGCCCGTGGCGCGCTGGGCGCCCTCGTGCTGGTCGACACCCGGCGCATCGAGAAGGCCGACGACGTGCTTTCGGCGCTGGAACAGCGCGGTGTGCCCTACGCGGTGGCGGTCAACGAGTTCGAGGGCTTCCGGCGTTACCCGCTCGAGGAAGTGCGTGAGGCGCTCGACCTGGCGCCGGACACCCCGGTCGTCGCCGTCGACGCGCGCCGCCGCGACCACGGCATGCGTGCGCTGATCACGTTGGCGGAGTATCTGTTCCGCAGGCAGGAAGCAAACGCGTCATGACGGTGGACCTCTCGGCCGGCGAGCGGGTGCCGATGTACGCTCCCGAGTTCGCCGCCGATCCCCAGGCGGCCTACCGGGAGATGCGGCGCCGGTTCGGCTCGGTGGTGCCGGTCGAGTTGTCGCCGGGAATCCGGGCGACGCTGGTGATCGGGTATCACACGGCGGTCCGGATCCTCAACGATCCCGAGCACTTCCCGGCCGATCCGCGGATGTGGCAGCGCAATATCCCGCAGGACTGCCCGGTGCTGCCGATGCTGCAGTTCCGCCCGGCCGCGCTGCGCACCACCGGCGCCGAGCACACCAGGTACCGGCAGGCCAATGTCGCAGGCATCGCCGGTGTGGACCTGTACGCGATGCACGCCACCATCGAGCAGTTCGCGATCCCGCTGATCAACAGCTTCTGCGTGACCGGCTCGGCGGACCTGTTGAGCCAGTACGCGTTTCCGCTGGTGTTCCAGGCGCTGAACTCGATGCTGGGCTGCACACCGGAGATCGGGGCGCAGGTCGCCACCGGCATGGCGCAGATCTTCGAGGGCGACGACGCCGAAGCGGGCAACAACCTGCTCGCCTCCGCGCTGACCGACCTGGTCGCGCTGCGGCAGCGCGAGCCGGGCGACGACGTCGCCACCCGGCTGCTGCACCACCCGGCCGCCCTGACCGACGAGGAGATGGTGCACCAGCTGCTGGTGCTCTACGGCGCAGGCATCGAGCCGATGCTGAATCTGGTGGTGAACACGCTGCGGCTGATGCTCACCGACGATCGTTTCGCGGGCAATGTGCTCGGTGGCAGCCTGTCGACCCGCGACGCGCTCGACGAGGTGCTCTTCACCGACCCGCCGCTGGCCAACTTCTGCATGACCTATCCGCGTCAGCCGATCCTGATCGACGAGATGTGGCTGCCCGCGAACGAACCGGTCGTGATCAGCATGTCGGCCTGCAACAACGATCCGGCCATCGCCGGTCGCGATGTGGTCGACAACCGGGCGCATCTGGCGTGGAGTGCGGGCCCGCACGGTTGCCCCGCCAAGTCGGTGGCGTATCTGATCGTGCAGGACGCGATCGACCAATTGCTCGACGCGCTCCCGGAGCTGAAGCTGGCCGTGCCCGCCGAGGAACTGGTGTGGCGGCCCGGCCCGTTCCACCGCTCGCTGGCCGCGCTGCCGGTCGAGTTCCCGAAGACGCCGCCGCTGCCGATGCCCTGATCCGCGCTCAGCGGACGCGCAGGGCCGGACCGACGAACCGTTCGACCAGCCGGCGTTCGGCCGCGGCATCGGGCAGTGGCCAGGTGAGCAGCGAGAGGACGACCCGCACGATCCAGGCCGCGGCCGCGTCGTCCGGGGCGATGCGGGTCAGAGCGGTCGCGATGCGGCCGAGTTCCGGTGCGTCGGCGAGGAATTCGTCGGTGTCGGGGGAGCGGTGCCGGATCAGCCATTGCCGCAGGATCGGATCGGCGCGGAGGGCGGCGACCGCGGCCAGGATCGCCTCGACCGGGCGACGGCCCGCCGGCACCTGATCGACGGCGGCTTCGACGCGGGCGACGACGGTGCTCGCGGCCCTGACCATGACCGCGCGGACCAGACGCGGCTTCCCGCCCACGTAGCGGTACATCGTCGCGCGCGAGCAGCCCGCGGCCGCGGCGATGTCCTCGGCGGTGACGTCGTCGATGCCGCGTTCGAGGAACAGCGTGAGGGCGGCGCGTTCGATCCGGTCGATCGCGACGGTGCGGCGGTCGCCGCCTGCCAGCCAGTCGGCGGTCATCGGGAGCTCCTTCACTGTCTCAGGCTGAGACGTTCTCTCGAATCTGTCTACCTGAGTATGTGCTGGAAGAGCATGGTTTCACGAGATTCAGTGCGGTGTGCCGGGTGTGCCGACAAGTCTCGAGGTGAGACGGCCGTTGAACTTCTGTTCGCCCGGGGACACGGTGAGGGCCGACAACCTGACCAGGAAAGGCGGCGGCGATGACCACGGATCTCGGGGCGATCGATCTCTTCGATGCGGCGGTGCTCGACGACCCCTACCCCCTGTATCGGACGCTGCGTGAGCACGCGCCGGTCCATCGGGTGCCGGGCACCGACTTCTTCCTCGTCGCGTCGTGGGCCGCCGTCACCGAGGCCACCGCGCGCACGGCGGAGTTCTCCTCGCATCTGACCGGGGTGCTCGTCGCCCAGCCGGGCGCGGCGCCGATCACCTTCGACCTCGACTCGACCGGACAGGCCGTGCACGTGCTGGCCACCGCCGACGGGTCCGTGCACTCCGCGCATCGCAGCATCGTCGGCCCGGCCCTGGCCAAGCGGGTCCGCACCCTGGGGCCCGTGGTCACCGCGCTCACCGAGCGGCTGTGGGCGGAGGAACTGGTCGGTGACCGGATCGACTGGGCCACCGGTATCGCCGACCGGCTGCCGCTCGCGCTGATCGCCGAACTCGTCGGGCTGCCACGTGCCGATGTGCCGCGACTGCTGTCGTGGGCGTACGACTCCACCGAGATGCTGGGCGGCATCGTCGCCGACGGCAGGATGACAGCCCTCGTCACCTCCGCGGCCGAACTGGCCCACTACGCCTACCAGGCGGTGGCCACGGCGAAAGAGCGTGCTGCCGGGCAGGATTCGCCGGAGGCACTGATCGATGTGCTCGCCGCGGCCCTGGCTGCGGGGCGCATCGACGAGCAGCAGGCGGTGCTGATCGTGGTGCAGTTGATCGGTGCGGGCGGCGAGTCGACCGCGGGTCTGATCGCCTCGGCGGCCCGCCTGCTGGCGACCGACCCCGATCTGCAGGCCCGGCTGCGGGATCGACCGGAACTGGTCCCGGTGTTCCTGGACGAAGCGTTGCGGGTGGAGTCGCCGTTTCGTGGCCACCACCGGCACGTCGTCGCCGATACCGAACTTGCCGGTGTCGAGCTGCCCGCGGGCAGTCACCTGCTGTTGCTGTGGGGCGCGGCCAACCGCGATCCGGCGATGTTCGGTGACCCCGACGTCGTCGACCTGGAGCGGCCGCGCGGACGGGCACACGCGGCCTTCGGTGCGGGCGCACACTTCTGCATCGGCTCGGCCTTGGCCCGCCTCGAAGCCACAGCGGCGATCACCCTGCTGCTCGAGCGCACCGAACGGTTCACCCTCGTCGAGGACGCACCGCCGCGATGGGTACCGAGCCTGTTCGTCCGGCGGCACGCGAGCCTGCCCCTGGACGTCGTCCGGTGCTGATCGACCGGGGCTCGGCGAGCAGCAAACGTTTCGTGTGTTCTCCCACCATCGCCCCCACGATGGGGTGAGGATTGAGCACGACTCGCCGGCCTCGCGTTCGGCCGGCCCCGCAGCACAAGGACGTGAGATATGAGTGACAGGAAAATTGCCTTCGCCTTCGCGGCCACCGGGACGGCGTTGCTGGCCATGACGATCGGCTCACCGTCCGCCTCCGCGGCGGTCTCGCAATTGACGGTCGACCCCGGACTCAGCGTCGGGATGGCAACCAACTACGGCACCGGCTGCACCCACCATCTGGTGGCCCGGCTCAGCGTCGGCATGGAACCTGTCTCCTTCTACGACAACGGCGCCCTGCTGGCCGTTGTCGTCCCGCTCGACGGCACCGCCAGCATCGACTGGGTGCCCTCGAGCGGCGGTCCGCACAGCCTGGCGGCATTGCAGGGCGGCGTCGGCCGCGGCGCCGATGTGAGCGTCGGTAGGGGCTTCCGGTTCGGCGAGTCCTGCGTGGTCACCGGCGGCTGATCCGAACACGACGGTGGCCCGGTCCGCGCGGACCGGGCC
>NZ_JBHXAY010000134.1:0-16532 GCF_042728775.1 Nocardia sp. NPDC060259 | reverse complement strand
GCGACCCCACCATCCGCCCGCAGGACGATCTGTACCGCCACGTCAACGGCACCTGGCTGCGCGATTACCAGCTCCCGCCCGACAAGGCCTCGGTCGGCGCGATCACCGACGCCAACGACCGGACCCTGGATCAGCTGCGCGCGATCATCGAGGGCATCAGGGTTCTCTTCCTTGGCCGCGGTGTAGTGGTCCCACTTGTCCAGCGACGCCAGATCCATCGGTGAAAGCTTCCAGTGCCGCACGGGGTCGACCTGGCGGATCGCGAAGCGGGTGCGCTGCTCCAGCGGCGACACCGAGAACCAGAACTTCACCAGATCGATGCCGTCGTCGACGAGCATCCGCTCGAACAACGGCACCTGCGCGAGGAAGCGCCGATGTTGTTCCGGCGTGCAGAAACCCATCACCCGCTCGACACCGGCACGGTTGTACCAGGAGCGGTCGAACAGCACGATCTCACCCGCCGCGGGTAGGTGCTCGACATAACGCTGGAAGTACCACTGGGTGGATTCGCGGGCCGAGGGCTTCTCCAGCGCCACCACCCGCGCGCCACGCGGATTCAGATGCTCCATGAACCGTTTGATGGTGCCGCCCTTGCCCGCGGCGTCGCGGCCCTCGAAGACGATGACGATGCGCCTGCCGGTCGCCTTTGTCCAGTTCTGCAGCTTCAGCAACTCGATCTGCAGCAGCCGCTTGTCGAACTCGTAGTCGGTGCGCGAGAGGCGTTCGTCGTACGGATAGCCCTCCCGCCAGGTGTCGACGATCAGGCCGCCGGGCTCGGTGAGCAGGACGGGATCGTCGTCGTCGCTGTCGTCGACGGAGAACGCCGTGGTGTCGGCGAGATTCACCGCGGTGGCGAGATCGGCGATCTCGCTCAGATCGCGGGGGATCGTGCGTGTCTCGACATCGGTCATCTGCCGGACGCTAACCGACGACCGTGTCGCCGAGGTGAACACGCGGTGTGGGCCGCCTGCGGCGCTGCGCTCGCGTGCGTGTCCTCGACGACATCGGCCCGCAGGTCAGGGCATACTGCGACCTGACCCACCCAGTGCTGCGCGTGGCATCCGCCTGCCGCGCCGCGGAGAGGACGACGCCGATGTCCGACGGAGGTTCCGCCGCCGATCAGCCCGCCGCTCCCGACGAGGAAGGCGCTGCGGGCAACCACATCATCCGGATCGCGTCCGTCGCGGCGCTGGGCGGTCTGCTGTTCGGCTTCGACAGCGCGGTGATCAACGGCGCGGTCGCCGCGATCCAGGACGAATTCGATGTCGACGACGCCGTTCTCGGTTTCGCGGTGGCCTCGGCCCTGCTCGGCGCGGCCGCCGGCGCGATGACCGCAGGCCGCATCGCCGACCGGATCGGCCGGATCAAGGTCATGAAGATCGCGGCCGCGCTGTTCTTCCTCAGCGCGGTGGTGACCGCGTTCGCGCCCAGCGTCTGGATCCTGGTGATCGGGCGCGTCATCGGCGGCCTCGGTGTCGGCGTCGCCTCGGTGATCGCCCCCGCCTACATCGCGGAGACCGCACCGGCGCGTATCCGCGGCAGACTCGGATCGCTGCAGCAGCTCGCGATCGTGCTCGGCATCTTCCTGGCGCTGCTCGTCGACTATGTCCTCGCCGAGATCGCGGGCGGGGCCGGCCAGACACTGTGGCTCGGTCTCGACGCCTGGCGCTGGATGTTCCTGTCGATGATGGTGCCCGCGGTGGTCTACGGCGTACTGGCCTCGACGATTCCGGAGTCGCCGCGCTACCTCGTCGCGACGCACCGCATCCCCGAGGCACGCACGGTGCTGACGCTGCTGTTCGGCGAGCGGAACCTCGAACTCACCATCGGCCGGATCGAGGACAGTCTCGAGGGCGATGTGAAGCCGTCGTGGAAGGACCTGCGCCGTCCCGCCGGCGGGATCTATCCGGTCGTCTGGGTCGGTCTGCTGCTGTCGGTTTTTCAGCAGGCCGTCGGTATCAACGTGATCTTCTACTACTCGAATGTGCTCTGGGAGGCCGTCGGATTCGAGGAGTCCCAGTCGTTCCAGATCAGCGTGTTCACCTCGGTGGTCAATATCGCCACCACCATCGTCGCGATCATGCTCATCGACCGGATCGGGCGCAGGCCGCTGCTGCTGATCGGTTCGATCGGCATGACCATCACCTTGGCCACGATGGCGGTGTGCTTCGGCACCGCGGGCCAGGTGCCCAACGACGAGGGCGTCCTGGAGCCGCAGTTGACCGGTGCGAGTGGCCCGATCGCGCTGGTCGCGGCGAATCTGTTCGTCGTCTTCTTCGGCATGAGCTGGGGCCCGGTGGTGTGGGTGCTGCTCGGCGAGATGTTCCCGAACCGGATCCGCGGCGCCGCGCTCTCGCTCGCCGCGGCCGGTCAGTGGGCCGCGAACTGGGCGATTACCGTGTCGTTCCCGAGCCTGAAGACCTTCTCGCTCGGCTTCGGCTATGGCATGTACGCGGCGTTCGCCCTGCTGTCGCTGCTGTTCGTGTTCCGGTTCGTGCCCGAGACCAAGGGCATGTCGCTCGAGGACATGGACGCCGCGACCGGAGTCGGGCGGCCCAACTCGCCCGTGTGATCGCCTACGGGCGCACCATCTGCCGGTAGTCGGCCGGTGTCGCGCCCACCGACTCCCGGAACGCGCGGTGAAACCCGGACTCGCTACCGAAACCGCAGGCCGCGGCGATCGCCCCCATCGACTGATACCGCTCGCGCTGCAGCAGTTTCTTGGCGCGATCGATCCGGATCTCGCGGATGTGGTGGGCGATACCGCCACCGCCGACGATCCGGTACAGCGTCCGCCGGGACACCCCGCAGGCCGAGGCGACCGTGTCGGCACCGAGTTCGGGATCGCACGCGTGCCTGTGCAGGAAGTCGAACACCTGTTGACGCAGCAGCGCCGTGATCTCCTCCGGCTCGCTCTTGCGCCCCGCCGCGGTCGCGACGGCCGCGCCGAACAAGCCGAGGGCGTGCGGGACCAGCGGAGCTGCCTGGGCGGGGTCGGTGGAGACGAGGTCGAAAAGGGAAGTGAAGCACGAGGTCACGACCGGCGCGACGGTGCCGGGTCCGAAGGCTTGGGCGGTCAGCGAGCGGGTGTCGGTGACCGAGATGCTGTGCTTCGGAACCTGCACCACCAGTTCCTCGAACGTCGCCGTCCAGGTCGCGGTGTAGGGGCGGGTGCTGTCGATGAGGATCAGCGTGCCCGGCTCGGCGGCGACGGTGCGGCCGTCCTGTTCGAGCACCGCCTGCCCGTCGAGGGTGATGACGCCCAGGATGCAGTCCTCGGCGTCGGCCTGCAGGTCGACCGGGCGTCGGCGCGCACGCTGGGCGTCGGCCCTGACTCTCGACAGGCCGACGGAGTTCTCCAGCGTAGCGTACTCGATCCGGGCGTGGAAGTCCGCCGAGGTCAGCGGATCGACCTGCATCCGGACATACATCGCGCAGATGCTGTCGCGCCAATAGTCGAAAGCCTCCTGGGCGGAAACGCTCTCGGTGCTCAGCACGAGGGGAGACATCCGGTCTGCCATGGGGACAAGTATCCAACAGCACCACCGCGGTGTAAGTTTCCCCCGATCCCTGACCAGAAGGTGAGTATCCACGTGTCGCACTCCACCACCGATTCCGTTCCGGCCGGGCTCGGCCGGCGGGAAGTTCTGGCCGGCGCGGCAGGCGTTGTCGCCGGTATCACGCTCGTCGGGCTGACGCCGGCGGCGGCCGTGCCCGCCGAGGTGCCGAAGTTCGCGCCACGGGCGGGCCGCACCGCCCGGATTCTGATCACCGGTGACGCCGGAACGGGCAGCCGCACGCAGTGGGCGGTCGCCGACGCCGCTCGCGCGTTCCATGCTCGTGAGCCGTTCACGATGGCCGTCGGTCTCGGCGACAACATCTACGAATCGGGCCCCGACGGTCCCGATGACGTGCAGTTCGCCACGAAGTTCGAGGATCCCAATGCGGGACTGGACTTTCCGTGGGCGATGGCGCTGGGCAACCACGACACCTCCGGGGTGTTCCCCGGCGACGGCGGCTGGCTGGTCCGCGGCAACCACGAGGTCGAGTACCACGCGAAATCGGCGCGGTGGTGGATGCCGAGCCGCTACTACTCGGTGCGGGTGCCCGAACAGAACCCGGTGGTGGAGTTCTTCGTCCTCGACGTCAACCCGCTCGCGGCCTACATTCCACCGCTGCTCGACCCGTACTGGTCGGTGGACGGGCAGTACATGAACGAACAGCGCGCCTGGCTCGACCGGGCCCTCGCCGAGTCCACCGCGCAGTGGAAGATCGCCTGCACCCACCACCCGTACCTCAGCAACGGCCCGCACGGCGATGCGGGCAACTACGAGGGGCTGCCGATCGAGCCGCTCAACGGTGTGCACGCCAAGCGGTTCTTCGAAGATCACGTGCTGGGCAAGGTGTCGTTCCTGCTCTCGGGCCACGACCACACGTTGCAGGTGCTCGAACCGACCGCCGCGTCGAAGGGCACCCGCCAGATCATCTCGGGCGCGGCGGGCAAAACGGCGAGCGGCCACGCCGCGGCCGGATCGGGACACCCTGCCCTGTACGAGACCCAGCACGAACTGGGCTTCATGGTCATGGATCTCACCCCGGACACGGTGAACCTGCGGGTGATCACGGTCGATCCCGGTTCGGGCGCGGGCACGCAGGTCTTCGACCGCCGACTGGCCTGATCGACGGCAGTTCGCTGCCGGCAGGAGGATGATCGGGGGATGGGCTTCTACACCGACCGGATCCTGCCGCACATCGTCGACACCGTCTGCGGGGTGGCCAACAACGATCCCCTGCGCCGCCGCACCTGCGCGGGTCTGCACGGCGAGGTGCTCGAAGTCGGGTTCGGGTCGGGGACCAATGTCGGGTTCTACCCGGACGCGGTGAAGCGGGTCAGCGGCGTCGAACCCGCGGACATCGCGTGGAAGATCGCGGCGAAGCGGGTCGCGGCGAGCAGGGTGCCGATCGAGCGGGCCGGGCTGGACGGTCAGGCGCTGCCGTTTCCGGACGCGACGTTCGATACCGCGCTGTCGACGTTCACGTTGTGCACCATCCCCGATGTCGCGACCGCGCTCGCCGAGATCCGCCGCGTGCTCAAGCCGGGCGGAACGCTGCACTTCGTCGAACACGGCCTCGCTCCCGACGCGTCGGTCCGGACCTGGCAGTACCGGCTCGATCCGGTCCAGCAGCGGATCGCGGGCGGATGTCACCTCGTGCGTGACATTCCCGGATTGATCAGCGACGCCGGGTTCGAGACCGTCGAACTCGACCGGTTCTATCACCCCGGCGCGCCGAAGGCCTTCGCCGCGTTGTCGCTGGGTGTCGCTCGCTGACACGGTTCGGCATCACGGTGCCACCCCGGTGAGTACGACGCTCGACATCGGCTCGACCGCAGGCACGGCCGGGATTCGTTCGAGGACGCCACCGGCGAACACGTCGTAGAGCGGCAGTGTTTCGAGGTGGACATAGCCGATGTGGCAGTCGCACACCGTCAGTGGGCACGGTCGTGGCGTCAGTGCCGCGCGGTAGGAGCCGTCGTAGAGGTTGCCGAGTGGGGTGCGCACGAAATGGCAGCGGCGGACCTCGCCGTCGCCGTCGACCGAGATCACCGAGGAACCGGTGCGGCAGGCGGCGCCTGCCGAGCGGTGTGGGTGCCTGCTGAACGGGAACAGGGCGTCGATGGCGGTCCACTGCGCGGCGTGGTCGTCGGTGTAGGTGTGGCCTTCGGCGGCGTTGACCCAGAGATAGACGTGGTCGGGCAGGTCGGCGCGCAGGCGGCGGGCGTGGTCGAGGTGTTCGGGCAGGCCGACGATGCCGACGCTGAACCGGATTCCGGTCTCGGCCAGGCGTTCGGCCTTGTCGAGGAAACGGCGATACGGCGTCTGGCCGGGGTGATAGGTGCACCAGAGAGCGAGCGTGTCGGGGTCGGCGTCGGCGGTCCAGTCGATGCGGCCGCTGAGGTTGGTCTGGATGGCGACGCGATCGATGTGGGGCAGGTGGGACAACTCGATCAAGGCTGTGCGGTACCACGACCGCACCAGGCCCTCACCCCATGGCGTGAACAGCACCGACAGCCGGTCATCGGTCTGCGCTTGGGCCCAGTCGGTGAAACGGTGCAGGGCGGTGCGGTCCGCGCGTAGTTGCTCGGTGGAGTCTCTGCGTTTGGCGAACGGGCAGTACGGGCAGTCGTAGTCGCACGACGACAGCGGGCCGCGGTACAGGAGTGTCAGGTCCACGGTCAGCGCAGCTCGTATGCGGCCATGGCGGCACGGACGGCGGGGGAGAAGAAGCCGGGGCCGATGGCATCCGAATAGGCCAGTCCTTCAGGGGACAGGCGCAGCAGGTCGGCGCCGGCGTCGGCGAGCCAGCCACGGTCGGCGAGGACGTGCAGCTGGTCGCCGAAATCGTCCCAGGGATCGGTGCCGAAGCGATGGCGGTAGTCGGCGACAGCCAGGCCGTCGGCTTGCAGCAGTGACTGGAGCAGGTGCCTGCGGGCGGCCTCGTCGACGTCGATCACCCGACCGTGCAGCGCCGATGCGAAATCCGTTGTCGCGATATAGGTGTCGATGATGCCGCGGACCTCCCGCATGTCGACGGCGTAGTCGAAGGAGTAGTGCAGGGTGCTCGTGTAGGAGCGGGCGCCGCAGCCGAGTCCGATCATGCCGTCGGTCTGGCAGGCATAGTCGTCGGGGCCCTGGGGTGGGGCGTCGCGGCGGCGGAACATGCGCATGGACACCTGTTCGTAGCCGGCCGCCAGCAGGTGATCGCGGCCCTGGGCGTAGCGGGCGAGCCGGTCGCGATCCCAGTCCTGTTCGGCGACAGCGGGATCGGCGTGTCTGGCCAGCCCGGTCAGTGGACGCACGTACAGCGGGTAGAGGTAGATTTCCTCCGGTCGCCATGCCAGCGCCGCGTCGAGGGACACCTGCCAGCTCGCGGCGGTCTGGCCGTCGATGCCGTAGATGAGGTCGATATTGAGCACGGGAATGCCCGCCTCGCGGATACGGCCCAGTGCCGCTTCGACATCGGTGCGCCGCTGCGGGCGCACCGCCGCGCGGGCCTCCTCGTCGATGAAGCTCTGCACACCCAGGCTCAGGCGGGTCGCGCCACGATCGGCCAGCACGGCCAGGCGGTCGGCGGTCGAGGTGGCGGGGGAGGCTTCCACCGAGAGTGGGATCGCGCGCAGGTCGGCGCCCATGATCTGCTCGGCGATATCGCACAGCCGGGTCAGTTCGCCTGCCTCGAGGAAGGTCGGGGTGCCGCCGCCGAAGGCCGCGTTCGCGAACCGCGGGGGTTCGGCGTCGCCCAGGCCCTCGCGAACGGCGGTGGCTTGGCGGGTGAGGGCGTCGAGGTAGCGGCTGGTGAGATCGTCCGGGGCGCCGACCCGGGTGAACAGATTGCAGAAACCGCAGCGCACTTCACAGAACGGGATGTGCAGATACAGCGACAGCGCGGACCGCGATTCGCCCGCCCACACCTGCGACAGTGCGGGTCGGTCCGGCAGTAGCCGGTAGGCGGTCTTGTGCGGGTAGGCGTAGACGTAGTTCTGGTATGGCCGGGGTAGCGCGGTGTCGATCATGGGGAGGGCTCCAGGAAGAAGTGGCTGTAGGGGACCGTCCACACGGACTCGTGGCCGAGCCGGTGACCGGTGTACCCGTCGTCGCCGTAGGCGGTGCCGTGATCGGAGCAGACGATCGCGAAACATCGGCGGCGTGCCCGCATCGCGTCGAAGAGCCTGCCGACATGGGCATCGATGTATTCGAGTGCCGCCGCGTGGGTTTCGCGGCTGTCCCCGACGTCACGGGTGGCGCCCGAGAGGTGGAACCAGTTCGGCTGATGCAGCGCCGACGCGTTGAGGAACAGGAAGACCCGCTGATCGGCGGGCACCGCGGCGACCGCGCGTTCCGCGCACGCCACCTGAGCTTCGAATGATGTCGGTGAGGCGACGGAAAAGTCAGGCTCCCAATGGCTTTCGGCGAACAGGCCTGGCAGCACACTGCCGAGCGCCCCCTGCTTGTTGAAGAAGCCGACACCGCCGACACAGACGGTGTGGTAGCCGCGCGCGGCGAGGGCGGTCACCAGATCGGGTTCGTCGAAGACGAAGGTGCCGTCGGCGGTGGTCTCGCTGCCCGCGAAACGGGCCGCGAACAGGCGCGGATGCGGGCCGGGCACGGCCGGGGTCGGCAGGAAACCGGCGAACATGGCGTGGTGGGAGGCGTAGGTGAAACTGCCCGGTGCGTGGCGTTTGTCCCAGCGTCCCTGCGGCAGGTACGCCGACAAGGTGGGCAGCTTGCCCGCCGCGGCGAGTTCGGTCGCGACGTCGTAGCGCAAGGTGTCGAGGGTGAGCAGCAGCAGGTCGTCGCGGCCGACGACCTCGGTCATGTCGGGACGCGAGAGCGGGGATTGGGTCATCGAGACGCTCCGATGGCAGCCGCGGCGGTGAGTTGCGCGGTGTAGGTGTCCATTCCCTCGGCCGGTGTGCCCGCAAGCCCGGTCAGGCCGGGCAGCAGGTCGCCGAACGCGTTGACCTCACCGACGGTGAACCGCCGCCAGCCGAGACCGGGCAGCAGATCGACCCCGACGCACAGGGTCGCGGGAAAGCAGGCCGCGGCGCGTTCACAGATCTCCATGGCCTCGGCCCAATGCTCGCCCGCCGCAGCGCGGACCGCGGCCAGATCCCCGCGGGCACCGCCCAGATGCAGGTTGGTCAGCGGCCCCTTGCTGGTGCGGACCACGACATGGGAGGCCCGGCCTGCGATGACAACGACCCGCAGGTCAGCCGTCCGGCCGCCGGTGGTGGCCTTGGGGATCCAGCGTTCGAGGTGCAGGCCGTCGGGGGCGAGCCGGTCGACGATCGCGGCGATCTCGCGTTCCTCGCGGTATCGCCGCACCCGCAGTGAATTGTGCAGTGCCCCATTAACACTCACCTCGACGGAGGTGGTCGCCTGCCAGCGGCCAGACGCGGTCGACTCGATCGCGAGCACCCCGGATGCCGACGAGCCGTGCGCGAGTTTGACGAACACCCGCGCCATTCCCGCCTCTCGCATCCGAGCCCGCACGTCCGGCCAGCCGCGCAGCGGCCCGGCGGGTGACGGTGGTACCGGCACCCCCGCCTCGGCCAGGCGTGCGTGACAGCGCCGCTTGTCGAACAGGACCGCGAGATCGGCCGGATCGTCGAGCCGATGCCCGCCACGCAGCGAACCCACCGCCGCGAGGAAGCCGGTGTACCAGCGGGCCGAACCCTCCACGCGGGTCGGCTCGTTCACTCCGCGCAGCAGCGCGTCCACCGCCGGGTTCTCGCCCGGCGAATCCAGCCGGACGATCTCGTCGTCGGTGAAATCATGACCATCGTCGGTCAGAACCGAGAGCCACTCGACGACTCGCGGAGCGGAATACCCGTCGGCGAGTGCCGCTTCGGTGAACAGCCGGACCCGCCGGTTCTCGGCGTTGCCGACCACCACCCATCGCACGTCAGTTCACTCCCCGACCGCGACGAATCGCCACACAGTACCGTCGCCGTCGTCGTCGGAATAGGCATTGTCGGTATCGAGGTCAAGCTCGACACCCGCCGGGGTCAGGGTGTCGGCAAGGCGGGCGCCGATCTCCTTGCTCACATAGTTGTGGCGCAGGTCCAGTGATTTCAGGTGGGTCAGGGGCTGCCCGCCGAGCAGGGCGGCGGCGCCGTCGTCGGTGAGCACACCCATCGACAGGTCGAGCGCGTCGAGGCGGGCGACCACGGGCGCCGAGGCCACCGCGGCACACACCGCGTCCTGGATCTCGCTGTTACGCAGGGCCAGCCGCTTCAAACTGGGCAGCTGATCGCCGGACAGGATCGGCGCGAGATCGGTGACATCGGCGTCGCCGCCGTATGTGGACGTACCCAGCCACAGCTCGAGGTCGAGCAGCGACGGCAGCTCGCTGGCGGCGACACCGCGCACCACCGCCACCGGCAGACCACCTGCCTGTACCTTCAAGGTGCGCAGGTTCTCGTGCCGGACCGCGGGGAATTCGAGGCTCTCGCCACCACGTACACCGAGTTCTTCGAGCTGGGGGAACGCGTCGAGCAGCCTGGTCACCTCACCCTGGTGGATCCACGAGATCTCGCACTCCTCACCGGTGATGTCGCCGACGAACAGCGCGCGCAGGGCCGGAAGCTGCTCGCGGGCAGCGATGATGGCGTCGATGACATCATCGGGGCGACTGTCGAAGGCATCGGCCCACGAACCGACGATGAGCGCGCGCACCCGCGCCGGATCGACGGTGTCGAGGAACCGGCCGAACGCTTCGGGCCAGGTCTCCTCGGCCTCGTCGACGTCGACGCTGATCCGCCACGCCACGTCATCGGCGCCGGGCAACAGGCGAACCGCCGCCTCCTGCGCCGCGGCATCCTCCTCCAGCTCCGGGAACTGGTATGCGGGCAGACCGCCCAATCCGTGCAGATGTTCTCCGATGGACATGTATGTTCCCGCCCCTTCTGGCGTGGTGACCCCGTGTGACAGCTGCGTTTCTACCAAGCGCCACCGACATTCCGCGCGCCGGGCCGAGTTGTCGGCACCTGCCGCTACCGTCCACGCCACGGCAGCAGTCGCGGGCCGTGACGGGAGGAAATTCATGTATCGACAAGGCGATGTGCTGATCGTGCCGCTGACCGAGTCCGCGGTGCCCGACAGTGCCCGCGCGGCGCACGGCGAGAAGCGTGACGGCCGGGGCAGGCTCGTCCTGGCGTTGGGGGAAGTGACCGGGCACGCACACGCGATTCCCGGCCCCGGCCGGTTGATCAGGGAGGCAGGGGTTTTCGGGCCGATGCTGCTGCACCTGCCCGAAGGCGGGCGCGTGGTGCACGAGGAGCACGCGGCCATCGGACTGCCAAAGGGGTGGTACCGGGTGGTGCGGCAGCGCGAGTACGTGCCCGGTTCCGTGCGAGTGGTGGCCGACTGATGATCGAGGGGAACACGACGATGACGGACCGCAACTGGCGCTCGGTCGCCGCCGCTTCCGGCCCGGGTAACCGTGCTGCCGCCGAAGCAGGTGTGCGACTCGCCTATTCGCGGGCAGGCCTGCCCGAACCGGAACAGATCCTGTGGGCCCGTTCGCCGCTGGCGGCTATCTGGATGCTGATCGCGGGAATCGAGACGGGTGCGCCGGTGCGGGAGGCCGTGCGCAGCGGCCCGTGGGCGGCCGAGCGCGCCCGGCTGCACACCGAACTCGGGGCGCACGGCTACAGCGCGCATTGGCGGGCGACCGGGGCCGACCTGTGGGAACTCACCAACTCTGTCGTCGACCGCATTCGCGCCGGAGTCGTCGAGGTCGCGGCCGGTGATCGCAAGCAGGAACGGCAGATTCGGGTACTGCTGCTCGATGCTGTGCTCGGCCAGCATGAGGCGGCGTGGCTCAGCGCCTACGACACCGCACCCGGACGGCCGCTCGACAGCATTGCCGCGGTCGCCGCGGAGGCCGGCTGGTGGTGGCCTTACGAGAAGATCGCGATCATCTCCGAGCGTCCGATCGCACTGCACCGGGACGAGGCCGGCCGCCTCGATCGCGCCGACGGCCCCGCCCTGGCCTACGCCGACGGTTTCGCGTTGTACGCCTGGCGGGGCATGCCGGTGCCCGCCGAGTTCCTCGACAGCCTGGGCTCGTTGACACCACAGCGGATCCGGGACGAGGAGAACGCCGAACTGCGGCGGGTCATGCTCGAGCACTACGGCTACGACCGCTATCTCACCGAATCCGACGCCCGCCCCGTCCACCGCGACGAGACCGGCATCCTGTGGCGGATCGCCCTGCTCGGCGACGAGGACGTGGTGATGGTCGAGGTGGTCAACTCCACGCCGGAGCCGGACGGCACCAACCGCACCTACTGGCTGCGGGTTCCGCCCACGACCCGCACCGCCAGGGAAGGTGTCGCGTGGACGTTCGGGCTCGCCGCCGACGCGTACGAGCCCGTCCAGCAGACCTGAGCGGCGTCAGCGCTCCGACGGGCGCGCCGCTGTCGTGGTGAGGAATTCGGTGACCGCGGCCGCGACGGCGGCGGGTTGGTCGATCATCGACAGGACGTAGGCGTCGTCGATCTCGACCAGCCGGGCGTGGGGGATGAGGGCGGCCAGGCGGCGGCCGTGCTCGCGGGGCATCACCTTGCCCGCCGATGACCAGAGGATCAGGGCTTCACCTGGGAAGTGCTGCAGCGCTTCGGTATTCGCGATCAGGGTGGGTTTGTCGTAACCGGAGCGCATGTAGGCGAGCACATCGGCGCGGACGCCGGGGTCGCGGAGGCCGGGTTCGGTCCACCCGTGGACGAGGTCGTCGGGGAGGGGGAATTTGGCCATCCAGCCGAACAGGAGGGGGTTGCTGCGGAGCCGGCGGATGCGCAGCTGGCGCAGTGCGAGGGTGACGCCACCGGGCAGGATCGAGGCGAGGATCGCGGTCTTGCCGGGGAGGCCGGGCGGGAAGTTGTCGAACGCTTCGCAGGGCAAGACGATCAGCCTGCCGACGCGTTTGTCCAGGCCGTAGGCGGTGAGGAACAGCGCACCGCCCCAATCGGAGTGGACGAGGGTGACGTCGGTCAGGTCGAGGGCGGTGAGGAAGTCGGCGACGAGCTGGTTGAGGCCGCGCATGCTCAGGTCGGTGCCCGGGCGCAGCGGTTCGGGGTGCGCGCCGAGCGGCAGGTCGGGCAGGACGTAGCGGAAGCCGGTCGGCAGCAGGTCGATGACCGAATCCCACACGGTGTGGTTCATCAGCAGGCCGTGCAGCAGGACGACCGGCGGGCCATCGCCATGTTCGCGGTAGTGGATGCGGCCCGCGGGCAGTTCGACGGTCGGCATGAGAACCTCCAGACGTTAGAGCAAATGCTCTAGTGCGTTTGCTCTATTCTGGAACGGTGAGCGAGAAGATGTCAACGACTACGCGGGATCGCCTGGTCGTCGCGGTCGCCGAGTTGATGCGCACCCACGGGTACAGCGCCATCACCGTCAAACAAATCACCGCGGCCGCCGAGGCGCCGATGGGGTCGCTCTACCACCACTTTCCGCACGGCAAGGTGCAGATCGCGGCCGAGGCGCTGCGCGGCTCGGGCGCTGCCTACATCCAGTTGCTGCCGCTGCTGATGGACCCACACGACGACCTCCGGGCCGCCGTGCCCGCCGCCTTCGCCGATGCGGCACGCACGCTCGAGGAGTCCGGGTGGATCAACATGTGCCCGGTCGGCACCGTGGCGGGCGAGATCGCCGACAGCGAACCCGCACTGCGTGAGGTCGCCGCCGAGGTCGTCACGGACTGGATCGACAAGGGCACAGCGTATTTCGTCGGCCGCGGCCTCGATGAGCCGGCCGCGCGTGAGCTGATCCTCGGTGTGCTGTGCGGCTTGGAGGGCGCGTTCGTGCTGGGCCGGACACTGCGTTCGACCGAACCGCTGCTCGCGGCCGGTCAGGCGATCTCGGCTCGGATCGACGCCCTGCTCGCCGCCCGCGACCGCATTGCGGCGCGGCCGGGGTGAGCGTTACCGGCGTTCGAGGACGATACGGGCCACCAGGGCTTTGTGGTCGGCACCGGGCATGGCGACGGTCTCCACGGAGGTGGCGTGTGCGCCCGCGAGCAGGAAATGGTCGATGCCGACCAGCGGTGGCAGCCGTTTGTCGGTCGGATAGGTGACCAGGTGTCCGGCACCGGCTTGCTCGGCGGCGTCGGCGAAACGGCCCGACGCCATCGCGCGGAAGCGGCTGTGGTCGTAGGTGGCATTGAAATCGCCACCGACGACCACCGGGCGATCCGCAGGAGACCGGCGCAGGACAGCATCGAGCCGGGACAACTCATCGGCCCAGACGTCGGTGTCGTAGACCGGCGGGACGGGGTGAAAGGCATAGACCGAGACCGGCCCGACCTCCGGCACGGTGGCGGTGGCCGAGATCTGATTGAGGACATAACCGTCGTATTCGACGGTGTCCGACAACGGATACCGACTCCAGATGCCGGTCCCGCTCGCCGTCTGGCCGGGCGCAAGATAGCGGTACGGCAGCAGCTGGTCGAGTCCGGCAGCGCCGAGGTCGGTGACGGCGGTGCGGGTGAGTTCGTTGACGGTGAGCACCGCGACATCACGGGTCCGCACCGCTTCGACGAGTGCGGACGGGTCGGCGCCGTCGAACAGCAGATTGGCCTGCATGACCGTGACCGGGTGACCGTCGCCGCCGGTATCGGCGATATACAGCGGCGCCTGGGTCGCCACCCCGACCGCCGCCACGACCACCGAGACCCCGGTCGCAAGCCACTGCCGGGTCGCCGCGAACCCCACCGCGCCGACGATCGCACCGATCATCAGATACGGCGCCCCCGACGTGGCGAGCACCAACGCCTCCGCCGGCCAACCGGTGTAGTGCAGCGCGATACCGACCGCGCCCGCCAGCGTCGCGGTGCCTGCCAGCACGAAGGTACCGACCCGAACGACCCGCGATCTCATCGCCACAGCCAAACACGCGAGCCGGTGGGCGCGCCAATCCGGAATTCCGCTCAGCGCGAGTTGTAGTCGCCAGCAGCGGTGCAATCCTCGCCGCGCAAGGGGAGTGGCGCGGGGGAGGCGGCAGGGGTGGTAGGAAAGGGGACGTGTCGGCATCTGGCGAGAGTTCTGGTTCGAACGAACGGTCCCGCGCGGTGGACGAGGTGGTGGAGCTGGTCAGTGCGCTGATCCGGTTCGACACCTCCAACACCGGTGAGCTGGCGACCACCAAAGGCGAGCGCGAATGCGCCGAGTGGGTGGCCGCGCAGTTGCAGGAGGTCGGGTACGAGACCGAGTACGTCGAATCAGGCGCGCCCGGCCGCGGCAACGTGTTCGCGCGGTTGAAGGGCGCCGACTCCAGCCGCGGCGCCCTGATGATCCACGGACACCTCGACGTCGTCCCCGCCGAAGCCTCCGACTGGAGTGTGCACCCGTTCTCCGGCGCGGTCCGCGACGGCTACGTGTGGGGTCGCGGCGCGATCGACATGAAGGACATGGTCGGCATGACGCTGGCCCTGGCCCGCCAGTTCAAGGCCGAGGGCACGGTGCCGCCGCGCGATCTGGTGTTCGCGTTCCTGGCCGACGAGGAGAACGGCGGCAAGTGGGGGTCGCAGTGGCTGGTCGACAACCGGCCCGACCTGTTCGACGGCGTCACCGAGGCCGTCGGCGAGGTCGGCGGGTTCTCGCTGACCGTGCCGCGTCCCGACGGCACCGAACGCAGGCTCTACCTGGTGGAGACCGCGGAGAAGGGGCTGGGCTGGATGCGCCTGCGGGCCAAGGCTCGCGCCGGGCACGGTTCGTTCCTGCACGACGACAACGCTGTCACCATCCTCGCCGAAGCCGTCGCCCGCCTGGGCAGGCACACCTTCCCGGTGGTCCTGTCGGACTCGGTGGCCGAATTCCTCGCCGCCGTCAGCGAGGAGAGCGGGCTGCAGTTCGACCCGGAAGGCCCCGATATCGAAGGCCAGCTGGCCAAGCTCGGCACCATCTCCCGCATCATCGGCGCCACCCTGCGCGACACCGCCAATCCGACGATGCTGCAAGCGGGTTACAAGGCCAACGTCATCCCGCAGACCGCCGAGGCCGTCGTGGACTGCCGGGTCGTGCCGGGGCGGCAAGCCGCGTTCGAACGCGAGGTCGACGAGCTGATCGGCCCCGACGTCGAACGCGAGTGGATCACCAAACTCGACTCCTACGAGACCACCTTCGACGGTCACCTCGTCGACGCGATGAACGACGCGGTGCTGGCCAACGACGCCAATGGGCGCACCGTGCCCTACATGCTCTCCGGCGGCACCGACGCGAAAGCGTTCGCGCGGTTGGGTATTCGCTGCTTCGGCTTCGCGCCGCTGCAGCTGCCGCCGGAGCTGGACTTCACCGCCCTGTTCCACGGGGTGGACGAGCGGGTGCCGGTGCAGTCACTGGAATTCGGCACCCGGGTACTGGAACACTTCCTCCTGCACAGCTGAGCACCGACGCCACGAATCGGAGACCCCATGAGCTACAACCCCTATGACGCACTGCCGAAGATTCCGTCGTTCACCGTCACCTCCGCCGACATCACCGATGGTCAGCCGCTGGCCAACGATCAGGTGTCCGGGGTGTTCGGGGCGGGCGGCAAGGACATCTCGCCGCAGCTGAGCTGGTCCGGCTTCCCGGAAGGCACCCAGAGCTTCGCGGTCACGGTCTATGACCCGGACGCCCCGACCGCGTCGGGCTTCTGGCACTGGGCCGTCGCCAACATCCCGGCCTCGGTCACCTCCCTCG
The DNA here is from genome assembly GCF_042728775.1 of Nocardia sp. NPDC060259. Lineage (NCBI taxonomy): Bacteria > Bacillati > Actinomycetota > Actinomycetes > Mycobacteriales > Nocardiaceae > Nocardia > Nocardia sp. NPDC060259. Next base: position 286 of record NZ_JBHXAY010000134.1, on the reverse strand, counting down.
ACGCGGGTGCGGGCAGCGAAGGCGGGACACTGCCCGCCGGCGCAGTCACGCTGCGCAACGACGGCGGGTTCCCCGGCTTCGTCGGCGCCGCGCCGCCGGAAGGCCATGGGCCGCACCGGTACTTCGTGGTGGTGCACGCCGTCGACGTCCCCGAGCTCGAGGTCGGGCCGGACGCGACACCCGCCTACCTCGGGTTCAACCTGTTCTCCCACTCCCTCGGCCGGGCCACCCTGATCGGCACCTACGAGCAAGGCTGAGCGGAAAACGGCGGTGGCCCCGGGAGACG
>NZ_JBHXAY010000133.1:0-16653 GCF_042728775.1 Nocardia sp. NPDC060259 | reverse complement strand
GGGGCAGGGATGCCCGGCCACCGGCGTGTTCGCGGCGGTGCTGTCCGGCCGGCCCGCGGCGGCAGGGTTTACCAGCGGCGGGCGAGGTGGCCGTCCGGACGGATCAGGATCTGTGTGCCGGGGGTGGCCGCGTAGGCGGTGAACGCGTGACCGTCGGTGTCGACGAGTGTTGTGGATGCGAGCCGGTCGGCGACTTCTGTGCCCGGGGCGTCGGCGCGGCGGATCTCGACCGTGCGGACGGCGGGATCGTCGAGGGGCGTGCGGTCCGCCGACGCGAAACGCAGCAAGGTCGCGTGGGGACCGCGGAAGAGGTCGAACAGGCGGATCGGGCGGCCGGATTCGTCGTGCAGTGGGGCATCCGGTGCCCGGTCGCCCGCGACGAGCGGACCCTGCTCGGTGGGGGAGCGGTAGGTGATGCCGAGCTGGCGGGTCTCGGGGCCGCGGTGCATCGCGTCCTCGTCGCCGTCGACGAGTTTGCCGAGGAGTTCGGTGCTCAGGCCGAGCACGCGGGCCGCGACCGTGCGGCGTTCGGGTTCGTAGGTGTCGAGCGGGGCGGTGTCGCCGTCGAGGGCGGCCGCCAGTTTCCAGCCGAGGTTGTAGGCGTCCTGGACACCGGTATTGAGGCCCTGTCCGCCGGTCGGCGGGTGGACGTGGGCGGCATCGCCCGCGAGCAGCACCCGGCCGTCGCGGAAGCGCTCGGCGAGACGAATGTTGGGGCGCCACGCCGTGACCCACGACAGATCACTCAGGGTCAGGCCCAGCGTGGGGGCATGGTGGTCGGCGAGGTCCTGCAGGGTGGCCAAGTCGGGGGACTGATCCTCGGCCAGTGGCGCGGCGAACTGGAAGCGACGTCCACCCGGCAGCGGGGACAGGGTGAAACCGTTCATCGGCTGGTCGGCCGCGGCGGCGAACCAATAGCCGGACTCGTGGTCGAGGGCATCGACGCGGACATCACCGAGCAGCATCTTGATCGAGTCGTCGGTACTGCCATCGAACGCGATCCCGAGACCCTTGCGCACGGTGCTCGCGCCGCCGTCGGCGCCGACCAGATAGCGGGCGCGGACCGTCTCGTGGACGCCGTCGCGCAGCAGTGTCGCGGTGACGCCCGTGTCGTCCTGCGTGAAATCGACCAGCGCCGTGGCGAATTCGACCTGTCCGCCCAGCTCGGCCAACCGGGCCCGCAAGATCGCCTCGGTGTCGGACTGGCCGAGCACCCACCCGTTCGGGTACGGCACGTCCGGTGTCGGTGCGACCGGCTCCGCCATGCGCCGTTCGCCGGCGAACTCACCCGCGAAGTACACGCGCATCGCCGGGAGATCGCGCCCAGCGGCCGATACCGCGTCGAGGACACCGAGATCGTCGAACACCTCCAGCGTGCGCGGCTGGATGCCGTCACCGCGCGACCCCTGGAAGGGTGTCTCGGCTCGGTCGACGAGCCGGACGTCGATCCCGCGCCGCGCGAGATCGATGGCGAGGGTGAGACCGGTCGGGCCTGCGCCGGCGACAAGTACCTGGTCGGACATGGGAACCGCCTCCTGTTATGTGAACTGAATCGATATTCAGTGAATATGAATTCAGTTTCAGTGTTGGTACCGTGCTTGTCAAGGAGGTGGCGTCCGGTGGCAGGCAGCAGGCGCGAGAAATCCGCGGAGACCGAGCAGGCGCTCAAGGACGCCGCCCGGCAGGTCTTCGCCGAACACGGCTACCTGAACGCGAAGATCACCGACATCACCGCCGCCGCGGGCCGGGCCGCAGGCTCGTTCTACAACCACTTCGCGAGCAAAGAGGAACTGCTGCAAGCATTGCTGGCCGATATCGCGGCAGCGGGCGACGAACGCGCCGCCGATCCCGAACACAACGGCGACTTCACCGATCCGGCCGCGGTGCGCTACCACGTGCGCGGCTACTGGACCTTCGCCCGCGACAACACCTCGGTACTGCGGGCAATGGGGCAGGCAGCCCAGGTCAGCCCCGAATTCGCCCGGATCATCGCGGGTTTCAGCACCGCGCAGCGCGCCGATATCGCCGACCACGTCTCCGATTTCCCCGACCGCGGCCTCCAGCTGCCGGGGACTGTCGATGCCAGCCTGGCGATGATGTTCGCCGCGGTCGACGGGACGCTGCGCATGGTCGAGGACGGGTCGGTGACGCTGACCGACGAGGAGGCGATCGAGTCGATCACGCGCTTCGTCTACCGGGGGCTCACCGGTCGCGACTATTGACCGCGATCCACGACGCTCATGGTGTCAGCGGTCGGTCGGGTCACGCGGGAGCAGAGTGCCGAGGGGGCCGAGGTCGATGTTGAGGTCTTCCGGGGTGAGGCCGAAGTGGTCGCGTAGTTCGTCCATGCGTTGTTCGAGCAGCATCAGGGTGGTGCCGATGCGTTCGATCTGGGTGTCGGTGAGGTCGCCCGCGTCGACGCGGCGTAACGCTTGCCGCTCCATCAGTTGCCGCAGTAGCTCCACCAGCGTGAGGACGAGGGTGACCAGCCCGCGCTCGACGGATTCCGGTTCGGTGTCGATACGCGGTGGGATGCCGCCGAATTCAGTCATCGCCGGGCGGTTCCAGCACACCGCGCATCGTGGACCCGACCGGCGCCGAGAGGGTGCTGATCGAGGAGATGAGGGCTCGCAACGAGATCTGGACGAGGTCGACGTCCGCGATGGCGAGTGTGATGTCGCCGGAAATCACCACGCCACCGGCCAGCACCCGATCCAGCAGATCGACAAGCGCGACGCGGCGCTCGCCGTCGACAGCGCGGTCGACCTGGCTCATGCCGGCTCGCGTTCTACGCCCGCGAACGAATACGGCGGCCACGGGCCGGTGAGTTCGAGCCGGATGCCGGGGAATTCGGCGCCGAGCATCGTGACGGTCGCGGTGAAGTCGTCGGTGCGATCGTCGTCGACGAGGTATGTCCCGTTGAGCACTATCCAGTCCCGGCGCCCACTCAGCGCCGGATCGGTCAGCGGCTGGAGTCGTCCTGCCGCGGCGTGGTGAACCAGGCGCGTGTGGATCTCCTCGGCGCGCTCCGCGGCGTCGCGTTCCACGGTCTCCCGTGCGGACAGTTGTGCGCGGCGCCGGGCGAGATACGCGGTCCCCGCCCCCGTCGCGCCGCCTGCGTTGGCGGCCCGCGCCTCGGCCACGGCAGTGGTGAGGGCGGCGCGATCGCCGTAAACTTTCACGCCCCACTCGGTGCGGCCGCTCACCAGGGCCAGCGCCGCATCGAAGTCGGCTCGCCGGTCGTCGAGCAGCTCGCGCACTCGGTCGTCGTCGCTGAAGACGGTGGCCAGTCGCAGCGGGAGGGCCGGACCTCGGCGCACCAAGGTCGACACCACGGCGTCGTGCGTGCGGGCGGTCCTTTCCAGCCAGTCGAGATCCTCCAAGTGCCCGCGTAGCGGTTGCTCCCCGAAAACCTCCAGCGGCACCGAGCCGACGACCGCCGTCAGATCATCCGAGACCACCGTCCGCACCGGCTCGCCCGCGACTCCGGTCAGCTCGCTCAGTTCCGCCACACCGCCGCGGCTGGACGTCACCGCGTACAGCCAGACCCCGAGGTCAGCGGTCACGATCGCTGTTCCTTGGGCTCGCGGCCGCGCTCGACGAGTTGACGGTTGTCGTTCGTCGCCTCCAGCTGGGCGATCCGATCCCGAAGTTCCCGGTTCTCGAGTTCGAGATCCCGATCCTGCCGTTCCAGCGTGCGGGCCTTGCTGTTGAGCCAGGGGTCGGTCTCCCACCAGTCGATGCCGACCGACTTGGCCGTCTCCAGAGACGCGATCACCAAGCGCAGCTTGATCGTGAGCAGTTCGATGTCGAGCAGGTTCACCTGGATGTCGCCCGCGATCACCAAGCCCTTGTCGAGGACCCGCTCCAGGATGTCGGCGAGGTTCGTGGACTGATGCCCGCCCCCGTAGGGCTGCGGGACAGAAGATCCGCCTCCGACGACAGTCATCGCCGCTCGTTTCCGCCGACGGCGGTATTGCCGCGCCCGTAGCGCTGTGTTCTGCGATAGGCCAGCAGATTCCCGTCGAGATCGATCTCCGCCTCGTAGAGCGCCAGGATGTCCGCCGACGAGGGGATGCGTCGATCCTCGAGTACCTCGATCTCCACCAGCCAGCCGTCCTCCGTCGGTTCCATGCGGGTGACGCCCTGCACCTGTTTCGACGTCAGTTCGACGAGATGCTCGATCGCCACCGCCGCGGCTTGTGCCGCGCTCAGGGGAGGCTGTTCGTTCGACGACGAGTACTCGTCCTCGGAATCGTCGGAGGTAGTCTTGCGGGCCACGCGAGTCACTCCTCCGGCTGGTCGATCGCGGTCGCGGAGCCGGTCATGCGATCCAGGATCGACTGCTGCGCTTGCTTCTGCTCTTCTTCGGACAGGTCACCGGCCGCCGCCGCGCGATCGATCTCCTCGAGCTCGGCTCGCAGCGTCGCGGGATCATGGAGCTGCTGCTCGACCTGGTCCTGGATCACTTCGCCGAGCCACATCACGCCGCGAACCGGCGCGAGGGGCAACGTCACTATCGCTGAGAGCAGACCCATGCCTCACCCCTCCGGGGCTCGCTTCGTCACGAAGTCGTAGGCCGCCATCGGTCCGAGCAGGTTCAGCTCCACCCGGCCGTCCCATCCCTCGGCGAGCCGACGCAGCGTATCCTCCAACTCTTGCTGCCGGGCCAGCTCGACCAGCACCGCGATGTGGACGGCGTCCTCCTCATGGCTGGGCTCGCGCTGGTTGACCAGCGGTTCGAACGTCTCGAGCTCGGACACCGTCGTGCGGGTATCCTCGGCTCGTTTGGTCTCGATGGCCTGATTGATCAGCTCGCCCAGCGCGATCCGGGCATTACGGGTGGCGTCCTCCGGTTTGTCGCGGATCTCCTCGCGGAGGCGGGCGGCCTCCGCGTTCTCGTCGAGCAGTTCCCGCAGGATGGTGTCCTCGACGTAGCGCCCTCTGATCACGAACTGCGCCCGGCCCTCGAGTTCCTTCAGCGCGGCGCGGAATTCGTCCTCGTTCGCCTCCAGCAATTCGTTCTCCACCGCCTCCGCGTCGGTCATGACGGCACCGAACCGCAGCGGTAGCACCGGAGCGACGACAGCCGACCCGTCCAGCAGTTCGGCATGGACGGTGAGGTCATCGGGTGTGCCCAGTGGCCGATCGGATTCGAGCGCGCTGACCAGCGCGGCGATCTCGCCGTGCCGCACCACGGTGACCTCACCCGGAGGATCGCCGACACCGGTCGCGTGCGGCTCGGGTTCGACGTCGGCGGGCACGATGCCGTAGACATAGACGGAGGTTGTGTCGGCAGCCATCACTCCTCCACGCGTCTGGACGACCGGGGCACTGTTCGGCGCTTCTCCTGCACGTCGTCGAAAAAGTCCGTGACCTTCTCGCCGGCCGCCTCGAGAACGCCCTTTGTCTTGTGCTTCGCTGCACCTTGGGTGACGTCGCCGACGATATCGGTCAGCCCCTTCGGTTCGCTGGTCGAGATCTCCAGCCGGTTGACCGCTTCGGCGAAACGCAGATAGGTGTCGACACTGGCCACCACGACGCGCGCGTCGATGGTCACCAGCTCGATGCCGACCAGTGACACGCGGGCGAACGCGTCGATGACCAGTCCTTTGTCGAGAATCGTGTCTATGACGTCAGCCAGGCTGGAGGAATTCGGCCGCGCCAACGTGCCGGCTCCACCTCCACCTCCACCTCCACCTCCTGCGGGTTCGATGGTCATTCGCTTGCTCCTCGGCTCTCACGCGCCCGGCGGGTCACCGGGCTCTTGCGGCGGGCGGCCGGTCGGCGGCGAGGTGGCTCTGGTTCTTCCTCCTCCTCGTCTTCTTCGGTCTCGTCCGGCTCCTCGTCCTCGGGGGCTTCTTCGTCCTCGGGAGTTTCTTCGTCCGCGAGGTCGTCTTCGGTGTTCTCTTCTTCCTCACGCCGTGCGGTCTCGTCGTCTTTGACGACCTCGCTGTCGTGGATCTCGCCGTGCCAGCCGACGATGTCGTCGCTGTGCAGCACCGCGTCGAGCATGACCTGCCGCTGGAAGTGCTTGAGTTCCAGGCGGCACCGGCGACCTGCCGCGCGCCACAGATTGGCGGTCTTCTCGAACAGTCCCTGGGGGTGGTACTCGAGCACCACGAGGATGCGGGTGAGCCCCGGCGTGATCTCGTGGAAGGTGACCGCGCCGTCGATGTAGCCTTTGGCGCCCTTGGAACGCCAGACGATCCGCTCGAACGGCACCTGCTCGAGGATCGTGGATTCCCAGGTCCGTCTGGACCAGAACACTTTGCCGGTCCAGCTGAGCTTTTCGTCGGCGACCTGCTCGACCTGCTCGACCTTCTTCGTGAACTTCGGAAAATCCGCGAACTGGGTCCACTGGTCATAGGCCAGATCGATCGGAACCCCCACGTCGATGTGCTCGACGATATTGGTCAGCTTCAGCTTCTTGCCGCCGCCTTTGCCTTTGCCCTTGCCGCCGGTCAATGACTCCTTGGCCGCCTCGAACGTTTCGCCGACCGAGTGCCGGAGCTTGCTCATGCTGCCGCTGACAGCCGCTCGCAACGGCGAGGCACCTCCGGCCAGCTTCTCGACACCGGTCACCGCGGCCAGCAGATTCCCTCCGTTACCCTCGCCGTACTCGGTCAACCGGCCCGCGGTCTTCGATACCCGGTTCGACAGCCCGGACACGGTGCGTTCGGCCAGCGTTCCGGCGAGGTTCTGCACGGATTGCTGCAGCATGGCCGTCGGGGTGGCTGCCTGCGCTGTTTTCCGTGCCGTCGACCCAGCCCGGGTCGCGGCGTGGGTGGCGCGGCCTGCGGTATCGGTGGCCGCCTTGCCGACTCCGGCGGTCGTGTCGCGCAACGTCTTCGTCATCGACCTCACCTCCTCGCGCGTCGCACGGGCGCTTCGTCGGGGTCGGAGCGGCTACGGCGTCGGACAGCCGAAGCCGGCTTGCGGTCCGCGGACCCGGAGCTACGGGCCGCGGTCCGGGAGCCGGTTTTCCGTCCGCCCGCGGTTCCGGTCCGGCGTGCCCGCGTCCGTGCGACGGGCTGAGCGCTGTCGTCCTCGTCGCTGCTTCGTCCGGAATCGTCTTCGTCCTCGAGATCCTCGTCCTCGTCCTCGTCGGCGGACGCTTGCTCGTCGTCCCGGATCGATTCGTCGTCGTACTCGTCTTCGTCGGAATCCGCTTCGTGCGACTCGTCTCGGTCCTCGTCGATCGCGAGCGTGGAGCCCTGCTGCAACCGGGCGTTGAGCGCGTCGATCCGATTGCTCGCGGCGGTGACCGCCGCCGTCCGGACTGCGCCTGCCAACTCGCCGCGAACAGTGTCGGTGAGCCGAGTCAGCTCCGGCGACGATTTGAGCAGCGAAGCGCCGCGTCCCAGCAGCTCCGCGGGGGTACCCGAGGACCGCTTGGCCATTGCCGCGCCCGCCAGGGCCAACGCAAAGCGCATTTTGCGCGTGCGGCCGAGCACGTACCCGATTCCCACCCCTACCGCAATTCTTGTTCCGCCCTTCATACTCACTCCTCGCTGGCTCGACTGCCACGGCACCGACGCGTCCCCGGTACGTCGAGCTATGACACCCCTATGAGTGGGGTAGACCACATGCATTCCAGCGTATGCCTAGTTACCGTATGGGTCGACGGGTTCTGCCTGCGAAAACACACGCGCGGTCGGCATCTGAGCCGTCATCTGGCAATCAGTGAATTCGGGACACCGAGCGGGATCAGGGGTTATGCATCAGCTGTTTGGCAAGGCCGAACAGGCGGCTACCGAGCTTGATGACAGGAAGCCCCAGCGGAATCAGGAGGATCGTCGCGCACAACACGGCACCGAGGATCCACACCACGGCAGCGAGCAACCCGACTACCGTGCCGAGCACAGCCGTCAGGATCCCCACCACCACATTGAGCAGGCCCTGTATCGCTCGCATGACAACCTTCCTGCCTCCATTCTGCGCTCTTCTCACTCGATGCGCCCCCGCCCGCCCCCGAAGGGCGCGGGCAAAGCCGCCGGAGTTCGGCGAGAACCGGATGGCTCGGGAAGCTAGGGCAGCAGGACGATGGAGCCGGTGGTCTTGCGTGCGGCGAGATCCTGGTGGGCCTGGGCGGCGTCGGCGAGGGGGTAGGTCGCGCCGATCCGGAAGGTCAGGGTGCCCGCGGCGATGCCGTCGAAGACATCGGTTGCGCGCCAGAGGAATTCGGTGCGGTCCCGGGTGTAGGCGCCAAGGGACGGGCGGGTGAGCCAGAGGGAACCGGCCGGGTTGAGGCGTTGCGGGTCGAACGGCGGGACCGCCCCGCTGGCCGCGCCGAACAGGGCCAGGGTGCCGCGCACGCGCAGCGAGGCGAGGCTGGCTTCGAAGGTGCTGGCGCCGACGCCGTCGTAGACCGCGGCGACACCGGCGCCATCGGTCAGTTCGCGGACCTGCGCGGCAAGATCGTCACCGTAGCGCAGGACCTCGCGGGCGCCCGCCTGGCGCGAGAGCTTTTCCTTGTCGTCGGTGGAGACGGTGGTGATCACCCGGGCGCCCTTGGCGGCGGCCATCTGGGTGAGCAGCAGCCCGACGCCGCCCGCGCCGGCGTGGATGAGTACCGGATCGCCGGGTTCGGGGCGGAACACCGATTCGACCAGGTAGTGCGCGGTCATGCCCTGGAGCAGGGCGGCCGCCGCGACGACCGGTTCGACGGCGTCGGGCACCCGCACCGCCACGGCCGCGTCGACGGCGACCTTGCCCGCGTAGCTGCCCGGCGCCGCGGCCCACGCCACCCGGTCGCCGACCGCGAACTCGGTGACCTCCGCGCCGACCTCCGCCACGATGCCGGTGCCTTCGGAGCCCGGTATATAAGGAGTCGCCTGCGGATACAGTCCGGTGCGGAAGTAGATGTCGATGTAGTTGACGCCGACGCCCTGCGTGTCGACCAGCAGCTGACCCGGCCCGATCTGTGGATCCGCCACCTCGACGTACCGCAGGACCTCGGGACCACCGTGCTCGGAAACCTGAATCGCGCGCATGAGTCTCCTTTGTACACCCCGTGTTCGACGCCACTCGGGGGTGGACTCGGAACTACCGGCCGGTAAACTCACGGCCATGAGTGCTACCACCGCCGCCCCCGTCGCCGTGAAGGTGCCTGCCGAGGTCGAGAAGTCCGTCGTCAAGTTCGTCGCCGAGCACGGTGGTTCGGGGACGGCCGTGCTGCAGTACCTCGGCGAGCAGGGCGTGCGCATCACGCTGGTCGGCGCCGACGGCATCCTGGGCGACCGCGTGGTGGCCGACATGGCGACCGCGAAGGCCCTGGTCGAGCGGGTCGACGGCCTCGCCGAGACCGAGGAGTGGAACCGCGAGCTGGTCTCCGTCGTGACCCCGGCCGCGTCGCACTGGAAGAAGATGGCGGGCTGGGTCGCCAACCAGACCCGCTTCCCGAAGGCGCGCAACGGGAAGCTCTTCACCGGCGCCTGAGCCCGGTACGCCAACAGCCCGCGATCATCGAGATCGCGGGCTGTTGTCTTGTCAGGAGATCAGTGTCCCGCGGGCACCGGAGCGGGCGCGTCGACCTGCTCGCGGACGCGCAGCGACGCCCACAGCGCGGCGGTCGCGGCCGTGCATGCCGCGGCGCCGCCGACATGGATGGCGACCAGCGCGGCGGGCACATCGGTGAAGTACTGGACGACGCCGACCAGAGACTGGGACACGACCAGCCCGAGCAGCACGTACAGGCGGACGCGGATCGCCGGCGTGATACCGACGGCGAACAGGCCGAACGCGAGGCCGACGAGCAGCGCCAGATAGCCGACGAGCAACTGCGAGTGCAGGTGCACCAGCGTCACGATCTCGACTTGCAGGCGCGCGACCGGGCGCTCGATGCTCTTGTCACCGGCATGCGGTCCGGCGGCGGTGACCAGCGTGCCCGCGATCAGCACACCCGCCAGCGCGACACCGCTGAGCGCGGTGAGCCAGCGCAGGGGAGCGGGCACGCCGACGGTGTCGATGCCATCATCGGGCTGGCCGATCTTGGCGTAGAGCACGACCGCCAGCCACACCATCACCATCGAGGCCAGCAGGTGCACGGCCACCGTCCACCACAGCAGCCCGGTGCGCACGGTGATGCCGCCGATGATCGCCTGCACGACGGTGCCGCCGGGCATCAGCCACGCGTAGACGAGCACCTCGCGACGGCGCCGCGCCCTGACCACGGCGAGCACGATCAGCGCGGCGCACAGTGTCACCGCGAAGGTGAGCAGCCGGTTGCCGAACTCGACGGTCTGATGGATGACCGGCACCTCCGACACCCCCACCGGGGTGAAGCTGCCGGGGAAGCACTGCGGCCAGGTCGGGCAGCCGAGGCCCGACGCGGTGACGCGCACGACGGCGCCGGTCACGGAAATGCCTGCCTGGCTGAGGATCACCGCGAACGCGATGAGCCGCTGCACCCGCAGCGAGGGGAGCGGCAGCCGGTCGACGAGTCCCAGGAAGGCGCGATACAGCACGTCACGATGGTACTGGCCGCGAATTCCCGGCCGATACCAGGGCTACTACAGTGCGTCGTTGATCACTCAGCTGAACCGGAACAGCCGGGTCGCGAGCCACCCGCAGACCACGCCCCACACCGCGAGCACCGCGACACCGAACCAGTCGACCGCCCCGGACAGCGCCGCTTCCAGCGCGAACGCCAGCGCGCCGGACGGGACCAACCGGACGAGCACGGTGACCGCGGTGTGCAGCGAATCGCCGACCAGCACCAGGCTGGCGACGCCGAGCATGATGAACCACAGGACATTGGCCAGCGCCAGCACGACCTCGGCCTTGAGCGTCCCGCCCAGCAGCAGGCCCATGGCCGCGAAGGTCGCGGTGCCGAGCGCGATCACCAGTGCGCCGAGCGCGAGACCGCCGAGCCCGGGCCGCCAGCCCAGTGCGGCACCGATCACGCCGAGCAGTATCGCCTGCAGCACCACGACGATCAGGACCGCCGCGCACTTGCCCGCGATCACGCCCCAGCGCGGCAGCGGCGTCGCGCCGAGGCGCTTGAGCGCGCCGTAGCGCCGGTCGAAGCCGACGGCGATGGCCTGGCCGGTGAACGCGGTCGACATCACCGCGGTCATCATGACCATCGGCACCACCTTCTCGACCCGGTGCTCGCCGAGTTCGCCGAACGGCAGCAGGGTGAGCCCGATCAGCAGGGTGATCGGGATGAACATGGTGAGCAGCAACTGTTCGCCGTTGCGCAGCAACAGCTTCAGCTCGAGCCCGGTCTGGGCGGTGAGCATCGTCGCGCGCGAGGCCGGTCGCGGGCCGGGGGCGAATGTGCCGGGGAGGAACCGGCTGGTGGTCTCGGTCATCCGCGCAGGTCCCGTCCGGTCAGTTCGAGGAAGACATCTTCGAGGCGGCGCGCATCGATGCGGATGTCGGTGGCCAGCACGTCCATCCTGGCGCACCAGGCGGTGACGGTCGCCAGCACCTGCGGGGTGATCTCGCCCTCGACGAGATAGGTGCCCGGCGATGTCTCGCGCGGCGAGAAGCCTTCCGGCAGCGCCGATTTCAGCAACGCGATATCGAGTTTCGGCGGCGCGCAGAACCGCAGCTGACCCGCGGCGCCGTGCGCGGTGACCTCGGCGGGCGTGCCCTGGGCGACGATCTCGCCGTGATCGATGATCACCAGCTGGTCGGCGAGCTGTTCGGCCTCGTCCATCATGTGCGTGGTGAGGACGACGCTCACCCCGTCCCGGCGCAGGGCGTCGATCAGTTCCCACACGATCAGCCGCGCCTGGGCGTCCAGGCCCGCGGTGGGTTCGTCGAGGAAGACGATCTCCGGCCTGCCGACCAGCGCGCAGGCCAGCGCGAGCCGCTGCTGCTGACCACCGGACAGGCGGCGGTAGGGCGTGCGGCGGTTGTCCCGCAGGCCGAGCGTCGCCAGCAGCCAGTCGGGATCGATCGGGTCGGCCGAGTACGCGGCGACCAGGTCGAGCATCTCGCCAGCGCGGGCGCCCGGGTAGGCGCCGCCGCCCTGCAGCATCACGCCGATGCGCGGGCGCAGCTGTTCGGAGTCGGCGATCGGGTCGAGCCCGAGGACGCGCACCGTGCCCGCGTCGGGGCGGACGAAGCCCTCGCACATCTCGACGGTGGTGGTCTTGCCCGCGCCGTTGGGGCCGAGCAACGCGAACACCTGGGCCTGTTCGACATCGAACCGCAGGCCGTCGACCGCGGTGGTCTCGCCATAGCGCTTGACCACGCCGTCGACGCTAACAGCGGGTCCGGGGCGACTTGTCACGATGTCACACGGTAAGCCGTGCCCTCCTGTGACGGAGCCGACACCCCCGGCTGAGCGCGCCACGGGAGGGAGTGCCGGGTGAGTGCGAAGAACAACGCGAAGCAGACCGCGGCTGCCAGTGCGGCGCCGATGATCTGGAAGACCTGGAATTCCGCACCGCGCGGCATCACCAGCATCGAGACGACCGCGGAGAACGCGACCGCGGGCACACGGAACACCGGCTGGGTCGCCCAGGCGGCCAGCGGCACGATCGCCCACAGCAGGTACCAGGGCTGGACCACCGGGAACAGCAGCACGATCGCGCCGAGCGAGACGCCGAGCGCGCCGACCGGGTGCAGCCTGCCGGTGCCGGTGGCGACCAGCATGCGCACCGTCACGTAGGCCGCGACCGCCGCCGCGATGGGCCGGGTGATCGACAGCAGCGCCGTCGTGTGATCACCGAGACCGAGGAGGACGCCGCCGAATCCGGTGATGATGCCGATGACCGTCGGCAGCGACATCCAGCTGCGCACGGCGCTGGCGGTGTTGAGGGTGAAGATCCAGCCGAACCCGAGTCCGCTCAGCCAGCTCACCAGCAGTGTCGTCACCCCGGCGATCAGACCGAGCAACAGGGCCGCCTTGACCACTGCCTGGAGGGTGCCGCCCCACCTGCGGGCCAGCGCCATACCGACGAAGCCGAGCGCGATGATCGAGGTGAACTTGACCGATGACGACAGCGTGATCACCACCGCGCCACCGATCAGCAGGCCATAGGCACGAGCGTCGAAGGGTGCGAGATTCGTGCCGGTCAACCGATCAGGCATGCCGCCGTTGCCGTAGATCGCGCGCAGCATCATCTCCACACCGGCCAGCATCAGACCGAGCATGAGCGCGTCGTTGTGCACGCCGCCGACCAGATGGAACAGCACCAGCGGATTCGCCGCGCCCAGCCACAGCGCGCTCACCGGGGCGACGCCGCAGCGCACGGACAGCCGGGGCAGCGCCCACACGATCAAGGCGACACCGGCCAGCGCGAGCAGCCGGTGCACCCACACCCCGGCGATGATGTTGTCCCCGGTCAGCTCCGCGATGCCACGGCCGATCCACAGGAACAGCGGACCGTAGGGCGCGGGCGTGTCGCGCCAGATCGTCGGCACATTGTTGGTGAGGACGTTGTCGATGCCGAGCCCGGCGACCGGCCCCTCCAGATAGGGGTCGATGCCGCGCGCGGCGATCTCGCTCTGCGCCAGATAGGAATAGACGTCGTTGCTGAACATCGGCGGCGCCACGCTGAGCGGGATGATCCACAGCAGCAGCGTCCGGTCCAGCTGCGACCGGCTCAACCGGTGCAGCGGCGAACCGGCCAGCCCGCCGACGGCGAACCTGCCGAGCAGCAGCCACGCGCCGATCACCAGGACGGTGCCGAACATGCACATCGCCAGCGACCCGGTGTGCGCCCGCGCGAAGATGCCGAGTACCCGCATGCCCGAGACCGGGTTCTGGTGCACCGGCTGCGCACCGATGCCCAGCGCCGCGATCGCCATCAGCACCGCGCCGGTCGCGCCCATCAGCCGGATCCGGTCCAGTTGCGCGCGCTCGTTCTTGTCGAGCCCGGGGACCTCGCTCTCGTCGCGGTGCAGCACCGCGACGGTGTGATCGGGCGTCGGCACGTCGAGCCCGAGAGCCCGCCTCCCGAACGCCAGTGTCTTGCGCGCCGCGCCCTCCAGTACCGCCACGAACACGGAGCCTAGTGTGGTCCGCCGCGCGTGGCGCTGTTCCGGTCGGCCGCACGTCGTCGACGAGCGCGGATCGGCTACCGCGGCTGCGGCGTCTCGAGGACGGGGGCCGTCACCTCGACGGGCGCCTTCGGCAGGTCGCCGCGCACGACGAAGGTGGCCGCGACGGTGACGGCGAGGCACGCCACCGCGACCGCGGCGAAGGCGACCCAGCCGACGCGCCGCGCTGCTTCCGGTGTCCGCGCCGCTTCCGGCCCGCGGGCCAGCAGCCAGCCGGGGACGAACAGGAAACCGAGCGCGGCGAGCGTGCCCGCGGCCAGCCCGCCGAGGTGGCCCCACAGCGAGATGCCGGGTAGCGAGAAACTGATCAGCACGTTGACGCCGATGACGACCAGCATCGGCGTCGGGCTCTGCCGCAGCCGGATCAGCGTCACGGTGACCGCGCCGAACAGGCCGTACACCGCGCCGGAGGCCCCCGCGGTCGCGACGATCGTGTCCGACAGGGCCATCACCGCGGCGGAACCGCCGAGCAGCGAGACCAGGTAGACACAGGCGAACCGCACCCTGCCGAGCACCTGCTCGAGATCGCGTCCGACGACATAGAGCGCGAACATGTTGACCAGCAGGTGGATCGCGCCGTAATGCAGGAATCCCGAGCCGATCAGTCGCCACCACTCGCCGTCGGCCACCAGCAGCGGAACCAGCACGAACTCCCGGAACAGCGCCGACCCGCGATAGTTGTCCATCGCGCTGCCCGCCTGGGCGGCCGTGATGACGTAGACCAGCACATTGATCGCGATCAATCCGTAGGTGACATACGGAACCGCACCGCTACCGGCCCGCCCGCCACCGACGGTGCGCACCTGCCGCACGTCCCGCTGCCCCTGCCGCACGCAGTCCACGCAGTGCTGTCCGACCGAGGCGGGCCGCAGGCATTCCGGACAGGCGGGCCTGCCACACCGCGTGCACGCGAGTCCGGTGGGTCGATCGGGGTGGCGGACACACGTGGGTGTGGGCGGGGTGGACACACCGCCATCGTGCCATGCGCCGACGCGGCGGGCTGGGGGAGTTTCGGTTGACGCGTCGGGGTTATGACCGGGACATGACGTCATTGTGGTTGAACAACGCCGAGGTCCCCGCCCGTTTGCGGCTCACCACCGGTTCCCGCTTCGACACCGTCGTCATCGGCGCCGGGCTGGTCGGGCTGGCGACCGCGCTGCTGCTGGCCGAGCAGGGCCGCGAGGTCGCGGTGCTCGAGGCCAGGCGGGTCGGCGCCGGCACGACCGCCGCCTCCACGGCGAAGATCTCGCTGCTGCAAGGAACCCGGGCCCAGGCCATCGCGCGCAGGCACGGCATGGCGACGCTGGCGCGCTATATCGCGGGCAACGTCGAGGGATTGGATTGGCTGCTGAACTTCTGCGCGGGCCACGATATCGACGCCCAGCGGGTCCCCGCGCTCACCTACGCCCAGAACCAGTCCGAAACCGCCGCTGTGCGTGCGGAATTCGAGGCCACCCGCACCGTGGGACTACCCACCGAGCTGGTCGACGACATCGACGTCCCGTTTCCCACCTACGGCGCGGTCCGCCTGCGCGAGCAAGCCCAGATCGACCCGATGGCGATGCTGGCCGCCCTCGCCGCCGACGTGGAATCGCACGGCGCGCCGATCTTCGAATCCACGCGCGCCCAGAGCCTGCACCACCGCGACGGCGAGGTCGTGATCGGCACCGAACACGGCGAGGTGTCGGCGGCGAACGTCGTGGTGGCCACCGGCACCCCGATCTTCGACCGCGGCGGCTTCTTCGCCCGCCTCACCGCGCAGCGTTCCTATCTGTCGGCGTGGCGGGTTCCGGGACCGGTGCCGCAGGAGATGTACATCAGTGCCGGACAGCCCATCCGGTCGCTGCGCGTGTTCCCGGCCGAGGACGGTGACGTGCTGCTCGTCGGCGGCAGCGGCCACGACGTCGGCCGGGAGGGCTCGGCCACCGCCCACGTCCAGCAGCTGCTCGACTGGACCGGCCGCTGGTTCCCTGGTGCCGAACTGCTGCACCGCTGGTCGGCCCAGGACTACCACCCCGTCGGCGAACTGCCTTATGTCGGACCGCTGCTTCCTGGTCGCGACGATGTCCTGGTCGCCACCGGCTTCGCGAAATGGGGACTGACCAACGGCGCCGCCGCCGCACACGCGCTGGCCGGGCGGCTGACCGGCAAGCCGCCGCCGTGGGCGGGCACCCTGTCCGCCTGGCGTCTCAACGAGGTGACCTCGGTCCTGGCAGGCGCCAGGTCCAACGTGGCGGTGGCCCGATACCTGTCGACCGGGTGGTTGCGGCTGGTCGGCGCGGGCGGGCACCCGGTGCCGCCCGAAGGCTGCGGCTGGACCGAACGTCACGGGTTGCGCCCCACCGCCGTCTGCACCGTCGACGGCGTGACCACCGAGGTGTCGGCGGTGTGCCCGCACCTGTACGGCATAGTGCGGTGGAACGACGCCGAACGCACCTGGGACTGCCCGCTGCACGGATCGCGTTTCGCCCCCGACGGCACCGTGCTCGAGGGCCCGGCGACCGAACCGCTACCCCGGTGACGAACCCCGGCGCTGTGCGATGAGTCACCCCGGCGCGCGGAATTGATCCGGCGCCGGGAGCGGTACCTGGGCTTTTACCCGGGGCAGTGGAACGGGATGCGGCGACTTCC
>NZ_JBHXAY010000132.1:8692-16914 GCF_042728775.1 Nocardia sp. NPDC060259 | reverse complement strand
GGCACCGTTGCTTGCTCCTTCGTCGCCTACGCAACGGCGCCTGACCGGCGGGACGGCCGCGACGGCCGACTGCGTCGGCCTGCCCCTCCTCGAGGTCGGGGCGTGCGGGGCCGGGTTGGTTCGTCGGGTGAGACATGGACCGCCGCTGTGGGGCGGTTCCTTCTCGGGTGTGGGTTGGTTTGGTTCGTTCGGTGAGACACACGGGGTTGTGCGAGGTGCGCATCCCTGCGTCTGTGGGATCTGTGCGGCACAGTGGAGTCATGACGAACCCGAAGAAGCGGGGACGCGCTGCGGAGCCCGTGCCGGAGCCGCAGGGGCGCAAGGTGCCGGGGGCTGACCTGCTGT
Source organism: Nocardia sp. NPDC060259 (assembly GCF_042728775.1). Lineage (NCBI taxonomy): Bacteria > Bacillati > Actinomycetota > Actinomycetes > Mycobacteriales > Nocardiaceae > Nocardia > Nocardia sp. NPDC060259. The sequence continues at coordinate 16,569 of NZ_JBHXAY010000132.1, read as the reverse complement.
CGGCGGCGCAGGCGGCGGTCGGTGCGGCGCAGACCGCGGCGGGGCAGGCGATCGACGCCGCTCAGCAGACAGCGGGGTATGCCTTCGATGCCGCGGTGCGGCTGCCACCGGCTTCGGCGCAGCTGGCCGCGCAGTTGCCGGATCTGGTGGAGAACCTGTCCATCGCCGTGGACCGGCTCAACAGCACCATCGACCGGCTCGACCGGACCCTGGCGCTGGCCGATCCGGTCTTCGCGACCTACGACCGGCTGTTGCCCCGGCTCGAGGCGATGATCTCGCTGGGCGAGGACCTCTTCGGTGCGCTGGCGAAGCTGCCGGGCGTCGGGCTGCTCGGACGGATCACCGGACGCGCGGGGGAGGAACCGCCGCCGGAACCCACCAAGGGAAAGCGTTCGCGCCGGTAGCGCTCAGCTCAGCGCCCGGAATGTCGCCGCGGCCTTCAGCACCATCTCCGCGTACTCGTCTTCGGCGTCGGAGTCGAGGACGATCGCGCCGCCTGCGCCGATCCGCCACTCGTCGTCGTAGCGGACCGCTGTCCGGATGACGATATTGAGGTCGGCGGTGCCGCCTAGGCCGAGGAAGCCGATCGTGCCCGAATAGATCCCGCGCGCTTGGGTTTCCAGCTCGTCGAGGATCTCCATGGTGCGCAGTTTCGGCGCGCCGGTCATCGAGCCGCCGGGGAAACAGGCCCGCAGACAGTCGATCACCCCGGCGTCGGGGCGCAGCGTCCCGCGCACCGTCGAGACCAGTTGGTGCAGGGTGGAATAGGTTTCGGTGGCCATCAACTCCGGCACGTGCACCGAGCCGACCTCGCAGACCCGGCCCAGATCGTTGCGCAGCAGGTCGACGATCATCAGGTTCTCGGCGCGCGTCTTGGGGTCGTCGGCCAGCGACAGGCGCAGGTGCTCGTCCTCGGCGACGGTCCGGCCGCGCGGCGCTGTGCCCTTGATCGGCTTGCTCTCCACCACGCGGTCCCGGTCGATCTTGAGGAACCGCTCCGGCGACGAGCAGGCCACATCGAGGCCAGGGAAACGCAGATAGGCGGCATACGGCGCCGGGTTGCAGCGGCGCAGCCGTCGATACAGCGCGAGCCCGTCGCCGGGGGCCGCGGCGACCGCGGCCGCATCGGTCAGGCAGATCTCGTAGGACTCGCCCGCGTGCAATCGCTCCTGGCAGACCGCGATATCGGCCAGATAGCGATCGCGGCCGCGGACCAGATGCGCCTGGACGGCATCCGGATCGGCGGGGACAGGCAGGTCGGCGGGATTGACCCAGGTGGGCAGATCGGCCAGTGCCGCATCCATCTCGGCGAGCCAGCGATCCGCCCGCTCGATGTCGTCCTCGGCCAGCGCGAGCAGGTGCGTGCGCCCGGCTTCGTGATCGACGACGATCAGCCGATCGGCGAAGATCCAGCCGGCATCCGGGGTGGGGGAGCGGTGCGCCGCGCTCGCGCCGCAGTCGGCCTTGACCTCGTAGCCGAGATAGCCCACATAGCCGCAGGCGAAATCGAAAGGCAGGGGTGGGGTTTCGCAGTGTCTGCGCCGGAGTTCGCGGTCGAGATAGTCCAAGACCGTGCCGGGGACCGACCTGCTGCCCTCGGCGTCCGTCACCGTGACGGCGCCCGCACCGACCCGATAGCCGACGACCTCGGCGTGCGGTCCGCTCGCGTCACCGAGGAAGGAGAACCGGTCGAGCCCGGGTTCGACATGTTCGCTGTCGAGCCAGAACGCGGTCGGCGACTCGGCGTAGCGGCGCAGGAAGATCGCCTCGGTGTCGATGGCGCGCTCGATCACACTGTGCCGCACCACGAATCGACGTTCGGGTGTGGGCTGCGGCGACAGGTCGCGCGGTCCGCGTACGAGGACCGGCGCGCCGTTGTGGGTGCGCGCCTTGGTGAGATCGGCGAAATTGCGCAGCAGCGCGGCGCCGAATTCGCTCGACACCGATTCGGGATGGAACTGCACACCCCACTGCGGCCGCTCGCGGTGGCGCACGCCCATGACCACGCCGTCGCTCGTCGACGCGGTCACCTCCAACACCTCGGGCAGCGGTTCCTCGGCGGCCAGCGAGTGATACCGGACGACGGTGAAATCCTGCGGCAGCCCGGCGAACAGGTCGCGATCGTCGTGCGCGACGCGATCGAGGTAGCCGTGCCTGGCCTCCGGCGCGCGGCCCACCGTGCCGCCCGCGCCGACCACGATTCCCTGGTGGCCGAGGCAGACACCGAGCAGCGGCAGCGTCGACTCCGCGATCACCGCCGTCGACACCCCCATGTCGCGGGCGCGATCGGGACGGCCGGGTCCGGGCGAGACCACCACATTGTCGAAGCGGTCGAGTGCGAGCTCGGCGTACTCGTCATTGCGCACGACGGTCGGCTCGTTCCCGTTGACCTCACTGATCAGCTGATAGAGGTTGTAGGTGAACGAGTCGTAGTTGTCGATCAACAGCGTGCGCATCCTGGCAGAAATCCTACGTCGGGCCCACCGGAGACCCGCCTCGGGCACAATGATCGCCATGTCTGTTTCGCAACCGGTCGATGTCGACCCGACCATCGCGGATTTCGCGGCGATCGGGCGCTGGATGGACGAACGTGGCCTGCCCGGCGGCGCGTTCGGTGCAGTGACCCCGATCGGCGGTGGCACGCAGAACATCATGCTGCGCTTCACCCGTGGCGACCGCGAATACGTGTTGCGACGCGGACCCAAGCACCTGCGCGCCAGAAGCAACGACGTGATCCGGCGCGAATCGCGACTGCTCGGCGCGCTCGACGGCACCGAGGTGCGCTCGCCCCGGGTCATCGCCGCCTGCGACGACGACGGCGTGATCGGCGCGGTCTTCTATCTGATGGAGCCGATCCACGGCTTCAACCCGCAGACCGAACTGCCCGCCCTGCACGCGGGCGACCCGGAGATCCGGCGGCAGATGGGCCTGTCCGCGGTCGAGGCCATCGCCCGCCTCGGCTCGCTCGACTACCAGGCGCTCGGCCTGGCCGACTACGGCAAGCCCGAGGGTTTCCTGGAACGCCAGGTGCCGCGCTGGCTGCGCGAACTCGACTCCTACTCGGCCAACGAGGGCTACCCAGGCCCGCGGATTCCCGGTGTCGATCAGGTCGGCGACTGGCTCGAGCGCAACCGGCCGACCACCTGGACACCGGGCATCATGCACGGTGACTGTCACCTGGCGAACATGATGTTCGAGTACGACAGCCCGCAGGTGGCGGCGATGGTCGACTGGGAGATGTCCACCATCGGCGACCCGCTGCTCGACCTCGGCTGGCAGCTCGCGACCCGCCCGGTTCCCGGCACCGTCGGCGCGGGCCTGATGGGCACCCTCGGCACCGTCGGCGGCCTGCCGACACCGGCGGAGATGATCGAGCACTACGGCAAGTTCTCCGACCGCGACCTGAGCAACGTCACCTGGTACGAGGTGCTGGCCTGCTTCAAGCTGGGCATCGTCCTCGAGGGCACCTACGCGCGCGCGTTCGCGGGCAAGGCGCCCAAGCCGGTGGGCGACTTCCTGCACGCGGTGACCATGGAACTGTTCGAGAAGGCGCGTCAGCTGATCGCGTGATGCCCGGATCTCGCCGATGATTGGCAGAATATCGATGGATCGAAAGATTCAGACATCCTAGGCTGACGGCATGATCGTTCCCGACACCAAGAACTGGACCTGGGTCCTCGAACGCGCCTGTCCCGACTGCGGATACGACGCCGAGCGGACCGCCTACGTGGCGGTTCCCGAGCGCACGCTCGACAGTGCCGCCCGGCTCGGCGCCGCGCTGGAGCGCGCCGATGCTCGGGTCCGTCCCGACGACACGACCTGGTCGGTGCTCGAGTACGGCGCCCACGTGCGCGATGTGTGCCGGATCTTCGACACCCGCCTGGCCTTGATGCTGGCCGGTGACGGTGTCGTGCCGCCGCAGTTCGAGAACTGGGATCAGGACGCGACCGCCGTCGCCGACCGCTACGGCGAACAGGACCCGGCGCGGGTCGCGACCGAGCTCTCGGTGGCCACCGAGAAGATCGCCTCGGCCTTCGCGGCCGTCCCCGCCGATCGGCTCGAGTTGCGGGGCGCGCGCAGCGACGGATCGCTGTTCACGGTCACCTCGCTGTCCCGCTACTTCCTCCACGACCTCGTCCACCACGTCCATGACGTGCGCGGATAGATAATTCTCGGCAATATTTCTAGAACGTGTTTCAGAATCGGGCGATTCTTAGTTAGGGTGAGTGCAATCACAACGAGGCACAAGCTTGGCGAGAGGTCGACCGGACATGAAGACGAAGGGCGCGATCCTGTGGGGCACCGATCAGCAGTGGTCGGTGGAGGAGATCGAGGTCGGTGATCCCGTCGCCGGTGAAGTGCAGATCCGGATGGAAACGGCGGGCATGTGCCACTCCGACCATCACATCGTCACCGGCGCGACGCCGATGCCGGGCTACCCCGTGATGGGTGGGCACGAGGGCGCGGGTGTCATCACCAAGCTCGGCCCGAACTGCCCCAGCGACCTGGCCGTGGGCGACCACGTCATCCTGTCGTTCATCCCGGCCTGTGGCCGCTGTCCCGCGTGCGTCGCGGGCAACATGGCGCTGTGCGACCTGGGCGCGGGTCTGCTGATGGGCCAGGCGATCTCGGACGGCACCTACCGCATCCAGGCGCGCGGCGAGAACGTCATCCCGATGTGCCTGCTCGGCACCTTCTCCCCGTACATGACGGTGCACCACACCTCGGTCGTGAAGATCGACCCGACCATCCCGTTCGAGGTCGCGTGCCTCGTCGGTTGTGGCGTGCCGACCGGCTTCGGTTCCTCGACCCATGTCGCCGAGGTGCAGCCGGGCGAGACCGTGGTGATCGCCGGCATCGGCGGCGTCGGCATGAGCGCGCTGCAGGGCGCCGTGCTCTCCGGTGCGTCGAAAGTCATCGCCATCGACCCGAATCCGTGGAAGCGCGAGCAGGCGCAGAAGTTCGGCGCCACGCACACCTACGAGAGCATGGCCGCCGCGATCATGCCGATGATCGAGGCCACCGAGGGGCGGATGGCCGAGAAGGTCATCCTCACCATGGGTGAGATGCACGGCGACTACATCGAAGAGGGCCTGATTCTCACCGCCAAGGCGGGCACGCTGGTCGTCACCTCGATGGGCCGAATGGACGCAGGCGACGTGAAGATGAACAGCTTCCTGCTGTCCATGCTGCAGAAGACGGTGAAGGGCTGCATCTTCGGCGGCGGCAACGCCCGTCAGGACGCGCCGCGGCTGCTGTCGCTGTACAAGTCGGGTCAGCTCAACCTCGACGACATGGTCACCCGCAGCTACTCGCTGGAGGAGATCAACCAGGGCTACCAGGACATGCTGGACGGCAAGAACATTCGCGGCATCATCCGCTTCACCGAAGCCGACTGGTAAGTCACCGCCGACGTTCCCGCTCGGCGAGCCGGACCGCGACCTGCGCGATCAGGTCGTACGGAATCGGTTCCCCGAGTGGGAATTTCAGGGTGCCACGGCCCGCTGTGTAGGGCTCGATGGCACGTTCGAACTCCTCGTCCCCCTCGGGGATGGGGTACACGCTCACATGCACCTTCCATCCGGCGAAGGACATGAACGCCCGGCCGTCGAGGGTGGCGGCCGGGATGGCGTAACTGATCTTCTCGCCCGCCTCTGGCACTACCCGGTGAATCGTCTCCCGGATCTGCTGCAGGACGGCGCGCTCCGCCTCCGGCAGGCCGGCCAGGTAGTCGTCGACCGAGGTCGGTGTCGCGGCCATGATTTCCTCCTGCTGCGGGACGCGCGGGTGGAGCGGGCGCTGTCGATTCTACGACCGGACCACCACCTCGCCCGGCTGCCCCGCGGCGATCAGACGGCCCTCCCTGAGCACCAGGCAGTGATCTGCCTTGTCGGCCTCGGCCAGGTCGTGGGTGGCCTGCACGACGGTGACCCCCGCGGCGCTGACCTCGGCCAGCACCTCCGAGATCGTGGCCTGAGAGGCCGCGTCCAGGCCCGTCGCCGGTTCGTCCAGCAGCAGCAGATCGGACTGTTGCGCCAGCGCTTGGGCGAGCAGTGCGCGCTGGCGTTGTCCACCCGAGAGGGTGTCCAGGCGCCGGGCCGCCAGAGCGGTGAGATCCATCCGTTCCAGGCAGGCGCGGGCGATGGCGCGGTCCGCGCGGGTGAGGCGCCGCCACGGTCCGCGATGCGCCCAGCGACCCATCGCCACGGTCTCGCCGACGGTGAGCGGCAATGTCGGCGGAATCGCGGTGTGCTGCACCACGAATGCGGGCCGTCGGGTGGTGTCTCGCCGCACCGCGCCCGACTGGGTGGGCACGGTCCCGGCGAGTACGCCGAGCAGGGTCGATTTCCCTGATCCGTTGGGTCCGACGATCGCGGTGATCTGTCCGCGCGGAATCGTCGCCGATACCCCCGACAGCACCGGCGTCGAGCCGTAGCCCGCCGTCAGCTGCTCGATCTTGATCGCTGCGTCCTCTGTGTGCTGCATCTCACCTCAATTGAAACGATAATCATTTTCAGTATATCGTTCCGCGCTATGGATTGGCTGTTGACCCCGTTCGAGGTGGCATTCGTGCAACGGGCGCTGTGGGGTGGGCTGCTCGTGTCGTGTGTCTGCGCGCTGGCGGGGACCTGGGTCGTGGTGCGCGGCATGGCTTTTCTCGGTGACGCGATGTCGCACGGGATGCTGCCCGGTGTCGCGGTGGCGGCCCTGCTCGGCGGGAACCTGATTCTCGGGGCCGCGATCAGCTGCGCTGCCATGGCGTTCGGTGTCTCGATGCTGGGGCGCAGCAAGCGGTTCGCGCCGGACACCGCGATCGGGCTGCTGTTCGTCGGCATGCTCGCGGCCGGGGTGATCATCGTGTCGCGATCGCAGTCGTTCGCCGTCGATCTGACCGGGTTCCTGTTCGGTGATGTGCTGGCGGTGCGGTCGCGTGATCTGCTGTATCTCGGTGTGGCGCTGGTGATCGCGCTCGTCGTCGCCGTGCTGGGGCATCGGGCGTTCGTGGCGTCGACCTTCGATCCGCGCAAGGCGCACACCCTCGGCTTGCGTCCCAAGGCGGCGCAGGTGGCGCTGATCGGGCTGGTGACGCTGGCGATCGTGGCGTCGTTCCATGTCGTCGGGACGCTGCTGGTGTTCGGGCTGCTCATCGCGCCGCCGGCCGCGGCGGTGTACTGGTCGGATCGGATTCCGGTGGTGATGGTGGTCGCGGCGCTGATCGGCGGGGTGTCGACCGCGGTGGGGCTGCTCATCTCGTGGCACGCGCAGACCGCGGCGGGCGCGACCATCGCCGCCGTGGCCGTCGGCGCGTTCTTCCTGTCGGCGATCATCGCCGCGCTGCGGGACCGGTTCGGTGCGCGCCGGATGGGTGTGGCCTCGGTGGCCGCGCTCGCGGCGCTGCCGCTGGTCGGGTGTGGGTCGGGGGAGCCCGCGGTGGTGGAGGAAGCGCCGCACGGGTTCGTTGCCGGTGCCGAGGAGATGTCGGAGGCGCAGAGCCGGTTGATCGTGGCCGATGCGGGCACCGGGGAGATGCGGGTCGTCGACCTCTTGACCGAGAAGGTGACGTCGATCGATGCGGGAACTGTGAAAGCAGGTTCCCCGCAACCACCTTCAGCAGAGGGCGCGTCGGCCCTTGGCGCGATTCGGCTCGTTGGCGACGGCCGGTTCGGGTTCGCGAGTTCGGGTGGGCGTCTCTCGATCGCGGACAGCGGTGCGTGGACGGTCGACCACGGCGACCACCGGCACTATTACAGCGCGCCGATTCGCGCGGTCGGATCGGGCGATATCTCGGTGGGGGGACTGTCCGGGGTGGGGAGGTCGAGTGCGGCGCCAGGGCCGAGCGCAGCACCGGGACCCAGTGGTGCGGCAGGGCCGAGCGG
>NZ_JBHXAY010000132.1:0-8595 GCF_042728775.1 Nocardia sp. NPDC060259 | reverse complement strand
CGGCGGGGCAGGGCCGAGCGGCGGGGCAGGGCCGAGCGGCGGGGCAGGGCCGAGCGGCGGGGCAGGGCCGAGCGGCGGGGCAGGGCCGAGCGGCGGGGCAGGGCCGAGCGGCGGGGCAGGGCCGAGCGGCGGGGCAGAGCCGAGTGTCGGGGCGGGGCCGAGTGTCGGGGCGGGGCCGAGTGGCGCGGCGGGGCCGAGTGGCGCGGTGGTCTCGGCGCACAGCGATCCCGTTGTCGTAGCGGTTGTTTCGGATGCCGGCGAGACGATGGTGTTCGATCGTGCGGCGCTGGGCGAGGGCGTGGGTGCGGAGCCGCGGCGGATCGACGGCATCGCGGTGCCCTACGCCGAGCGGCTGATCGTCGCCGACAATGCGGGACGCGTGGAGGTGCGCGGACGCGACGGTGCGGCCGGGGGCATGCAGTCCGTGGCGTGCCCGGATCCGCAGGGACAGGCGTTGACTCGGCGCGGCGTCGTCTTCGGATGTGCCGACGGCGCGATCGTCGTGGCACAGCGGGACGGCGGGTTCGTCACCGAGAAGATCCCGTACCCGGCACCGCCCGCGGAACGCGCGACCGCTTTCACCCATCGGCCCGGCAGCACCACGCTGACCGCACTCGCCGGCCGAAACGGGGTGTGGACCCTCGACGTCAGGAAGAAGACCTGGACGCTGACACCGATCGCCGACGTGGTGGCGGTGAACACGGCGGGCGAAGGATCGTCGCTGCTGGTGCTCACCCGTGACGGTGTCCTGCACGGACTCGACCCGGTCACCGGCGCGGAGACAGCGCATCTCGCCTTGATCCCCGGCCCGGTCGACGATCATGCCTCGATCCATGTAGACCCGGATCGCGCCTACGTCAACGACATTCGTGCGCGCACCATCCACGAGATCGCCTACAACGACAACCTCCGGGTGGCGCGTACGTTCCCGCTGGACATCGCGCCTTCGCTGATGGTGGAGACGGGGCTGTGAACGCGAGGAACAACACCGCCTACCCCTCCTCGGCCGACCTCGCGGCGGTCGCACTGTGCCGGGCCGTTTGGCGACCGTTGGCCGGGGTTGGGTGGCGGCCGCGTGCCCTCGCCTGTACCGGCTTTCGATCGTGGCTGCCCGGTGCAGTGGCATCCCATGAACTGCGGCGGTTGCGAAGAGTGTCGTCCGCGTTCGTCTCCAGCCGTCGTATACATCGGCGGAGGCCGTTGTCCGCCGTCATGGTCTCGGCTGTCGTCATGGCGGTACTGATGCCGTTGGCCGCCGCCTGTTCGAGCGGCACCGACCGATCCGGGATTGTCGTGACGACCAATATCCTCGGTGACCTGACCAGGGCGGTCGTCGGCGATACCGTGCCCGTGACAGTGCTCATGCAGGCCGGGGCCGATCCGCATTCGTTCGCGATCTCGGCGCGGCAGGCGGCCGATATCGAACAGTCGGCGCTGGTCGTGCACAACGGGTTGGGCCTGGAAGAGGGCGTGGCCCGGCATGTGCAGGCGGCCGCTGCGGCCGGGGTGCCGACGCTGGCTGTGGCCGAACGGGTCGACCCGATCGCGTATACCACCGACGAGTCAGCGGGAAAGCCGGACCCGCACTTCTGGACCGATCCGCAGCGGGTCCGCAAGGCCGTCGAGGCGATCAGTGCGGCAGTTCTCGCGCAGGTCGACGGCATAGATGCCGGGGCGGTCCGTGCGAACACCGACCGCTACCTCGCCGAGCTCGACCAGCTGGACCGGTGGATGACCGACCGCTTCGCGGCGATACCGGCCGAACGCAGGCAACTGGTCACCGATCATCACGTCTTCGGCTATCTCGCACAGCGATTCGGCTTCCGCGTCATCGGGGCGGTGATCCCCAGCGGCACCACCCTGGCCTCACCCAGCGCCGCCGATCTCGACGAGCTCGCCGGCGCGATCCGGGCAGCGGGCGTCGGCGCGATCTTCGCCGATTCCGCACAGCCCGACCGGCTCTCGCGTGTCCTGGCCGAGCACACCGGTGTGCCGGTGCAGGTGATCGGCCTGCACACCGAATCGCTCACGGCACCCGGCGGCGGCGCGGCCACCTATCTGGAGATGGCGCGCGCCAACACCGAGGCCATCGCCCGTGGCTTGTCCGGGCCGACAACGTAGTTCACGCAGGAGAAATGGAGCAGCACATGCACAGTCGGTCACGGATCACCATGATGGTGGCCATGTCCGGGGTCCTCGCCTCGGTGGTCGCGCTGAGTGGTTGTGGCACGGACGATGCCGCGCACGACCATGAGCACACCCCGGGCGCGGAGCCGATCGCCCTCACCTTCGACGGCGGCATCTACGTCCTCGACGGCGCCACGCTGGCCCAGCAGGGCGAGGTGAAGCTCGACGGGTTCAACCGGCTCAATCCGGCAGGCGACGACGATCACCTCATGGTGTCGACCAAGGACGGCTTCCGTGTCTTCGACGCCTACGCCAAGGAATTCACCGGCACCGAATTCCCCGCGCTCGAGCCGGGGCACGTCGTGCGGCACGCGGGCAAGACCGTGCTGTTCGCCGACGGATCCGGCGAGGTCACCCTCTTCGACTCGGCGCAGCTCGCGCACGGTACGCCGAAGACCGAGGTCTACCAGGCGGCCGCGCCGCACCACGGTGTCGCCATCGAACTGAGCAACGAGCAGCTGGTACTCACCCTCGGCACCGAGGACAAGCGTGTCGGCGCCGTCGCACTCGACGGAAACCGCAAGGAGCTCAGCCGGAACGAGGACTGCCCCGGCGTGCACGGTGAAGCGACCGCCCAGGGCGAAGCGGTGGTGATCGGCTGCCAGACCGGCGCGCTCGTCTACCGCGACGGGAAGTTCACCAAGGTCGCCAGCCCGGACCCCTACGGCCGGATCGGCAACATGTCCGGCAGCGAGGTCTCGCCGATCGTGCTCGGCGACTACAAGGTCGACAAGGACGCCGAACTCGAACGGCCACAGCGGATCTCACTGGTGAACACCACCGACGGCACCCTGCGCCTGATCGATATCGGCACCAGCTACACCTTCCGCTCGCTGGGACGCGGCCCGGCCGGTGAGGCCTTGGTGCTCGGCACCGACGGCAAGATCCACGTCATCGACCCGGTCGCGGGCACGGTCACCCGGACCATCCCGGTGATCGGGACCTGGCAGGAACCACTCGACTGGCAGGACGCGCGGCCTGCGCTGTTCGTGCGCGGCGGGGTCGCCTACGTGTCGGACCCGACGACCAAACAGGTGCACCGGGTGGACCTGGCCGACGGAAAGATCACCGCCACAGCCACGTTGACGTCGGCGCCGAACGAGATCAGCGGCGTCGCCGGACACTGATCGAGCTTGGAGCCGACAGCGCGCATCGGTGGGTCTGCCCGCCGATGCGCGCTGCGGCGCTGTCCGCTCGTTCGTGACGCCGCCCGCCGCCCGTCGGCCGGATTGCGCGGGATATCAGCCGACGCAGCGCAGGACGGCGTCGCGCAGGTTGCGGCTGCGGACGTCGTCGAGGATCGCCATGCCGAGACGGTTCATGCTGTAGCCGAAGCCGAGGCCCGTCGTGGGATCGGCGAAGCCGAACGATCCACCCAATCCCGTTGTGCCGTAGGCGCGTTTGTCCGAGCCGAAGCGGAAACTGCCGCGCGACTTGCGGAATCCCAGGTGGTAGCGGCTCTTGGTGTGCAGTACCAGGTCGCCGGCGGGCACGTCGTCCGCGGTATCGGCGGCGGCCAGCAGATCGAGCACGTCGTCGCCGATCGGCAGCGCACCGGTGCGACCGGCCGCGGCACCGTAGACGCGGGCCAGCGCGCGGGCATTGCCGACGCCGTTCATGCCGGGCCACTCGATTTCCAGGAACTCCCGGCGGGCGGCGCGGGCAGGCGCACCGGGGCGCGGATTGGTCAGCGCCGCATAGGAAAGCCCCCGCTTGGCGTAGACCTCGGCGCCGATCCGCACCGGGATGTCGGCCAGTTCGTAGCGCAGGATGTCGAGGCCCTTCGTCGCCGACAGCTGGGCGACCCGCTCCATCGGCTCGGACTCGGGGAGTCCGATGAACATATCCGCGTCGACCGGGGCGGCGATCTCCTCGGCGAAGAACCGGCCGAGGCTGCGGCCCGCCGGATCGACCCGGCGCAGGAGTTCGCTCTGATACAGCCCGAGGGTGAGCGCGTGGTAGCCGTGCCGTGTGCCGGGTTTCCACGCCGGTTTCTGCGCGGCCAGCAGCGCGCCGAGAGCGTCACGGTCTGTCAGCTCGCGCAGTTTCACGATCCGGTCCAGCCCGGACAGCCCCGCCTGGTGATCGATCAGCTGGCGGACGGTGATCTGTTCTTTGCCGTTCGCGGCGAACTCCGGCCAGTACTTCGCCACCGGTTGCTCGTAGTCGAGCAGCCCGCGCGAGACGGCCGTGGCGATCGTGAACGCCGCCATGCCCTTCGAGGAGGAGAACACCGGCACGATCGTGTCGCGCTCCCACGGCACCTCGCGCCGACGATCGCGATGCCCTGCCCACAGGTCGACCAGTGGCTGTTCACCTGCGTAGACGGCGACGGCGGCGCCGATCTCGCCGTGGTCGGTGAAGTTGCGGCGCAGGGCGTCGGCGACGGGGCCGAAGCCGGCCGCCACGTCGCCGTGGATCGATGGTGCGGGACTCATGGTGACTCGATCGTAGCGGCGTCTCGTACGCTGCCGATATGCGTTCGTTCGAGCAGGTACAGCACTGGCCGGTCGCCAACGCCGCCGCCGCGGTCGTCACAGCAGGCGGTGCGTCGACCATCGGTGACACCGAGCGGGTCTTCCGGCTCGCCTCGGTCACCAAACCGCTGGTCGCCTACGCCACGCTGGTAGCGATCGAGGAGGGCGCCGTCGAACTGGACCAGCCGGCCGGTCCGCCCGGGTCGACTGTCCGCCATCTGCTCGCCCACACCTCCGGCGTGGCCTTCGCCACCCCCGATGTCATCGCCGCGCCCGGCGCCCGCCGCATCTATTCCAGCGCGGGCTTCGAACTACTGGCCGACTTCCTCACCACGAGCACCGGCATCGCGTTTCCGCGGTATCTGCACGAGGCCGTGTTCGAACCGCTCGGCATGCGCGGTGCGGTCCTCGACGGCCCCGCCGGGCACGCGGCCGAAGCCTCGGTGGACGACCTCGCCCGGTTCGCCGCCGAGTTGCTGACACCCCAATTGTTATCTCAGCAAACTCTCGACGACGCGACCTCGGTGCAATTCCCCGGCCGCGACGGCATCCTGCCCGGATTCGGTTCCCAGCGACCCAACGACTGGGGATTGGGTTTCGAAATCCGCGACGGGAAATCCCCGCATTGGACGGGTTCGGCCAATTCCGCACGCACCTACGGGCACTTCGGGCAGTCCGGCACGTTCCTCTGGGTCGACCCCGAAATAGGGGTGGCGACGATCGCGCTGAGCGACGAGAATTTCGGCGACTGGGCTCGAACAGCATGGCCGAAATTCAGCGATTCCGTGATCGCAGAGACACACAACACGCTGTGAAGTAACACCCGCAACACCGAACACTTCAGTACACTCGGGCCACGCCAGTCCGCGACGGGTCGTTGGGGAAGACGCTCCTTGTCGAGGCTGGAGGTGTTGGTAGTGCGCGCATCGAGTCAGTTCGCTGATGCGACGGCGGGTGTGGTCTACATCCACTCATCGCCCGCCGCGTTGTGCCCGCACGTCGAATGGGCACTGTCCACCGCGCTCTCGTCCCCCGCGAAATTGCGCTGGACCGCGCAACCGGCCGACGGACAACTGCGCGCCAGCAGCGATTGGATCGGCCCCGTCGGCACCGCATCGCGGATTGCCCAATCATTGCGCACCTGGCCGGTTCTGCGCTTCGAGGTCACCGAGGATCCCAGCGAAGGTGTCGACGGCGAACGCTACAGCTTCGTTCCCGCGCTCGGTCTCTGGCACGGATCCACCGGTGCCAACGGCGATGTGATGCTGGGCGAGATGCGATTACGTGCCTTACTGCAAGCCGCCAGCGAACTCGGCGGTCACGGAGCGTTCGACCTGTCCGCGGAGATCGACCGGGCGCTGGGGACGCCGTGGGACGAGGATCTCGAGACCTACCGGCAGGGAATCGATTGCGTCGGCGCCGAAGTCACCTGGCTGCGGCGCGACGTGGGCTGACGGAGTTTTCCTTGACCCAGCACATCCCGTGGCCCGAATCGCCCGGCGTCTTCCGCGGCCGCGGGGCGATGCGCTCGAGCCGGTAGCCGAGTCGGCGGGGAACGGCGGCGCTGCGGATATTCTCGGCGTCGCACCGGATTTCGATGCGAGTGATGCCGGGGAGGGCCAGCGCGATCGTGGTCAGCGCCCCGGCCGCCCGGGTGATCACGCCGCGGCCGACATGATCGACATGGCACCAGTAGCCGATCTCCAAAGTCGCCGGACCGACACGGTCGTGGAGCCCGACCACGCCGAGCAGATGTCCGTCGCGGCCGAAGATGCCGTAGTTGAAGCCGCCGTCCGGTGTGGGCCAGTGCGTTGTCACCGTCTCGTGCGCCGCCCGCATCTCGTCGTAGACCGGCGGTCGCGCCGCCCAGTCCATCCAATGATGCAACTGCTCGAACGAGGCGGTGACCGCCGCGAACTTGGCTGCCAGATCCTCGGGTTGCCACCGGCGAATCACGAGATCGCCGACCACCACCCGGTCGGGCGGCACGATCCCCGGTCCCAGCGCCGACGGCAGTTCGGTGTCCATCCTTCGATCGTGATCGACCGGTCTGGGCGCGTCCAATGAGATTTCGCCACGTCGGCCGCCTCCCCGGACCGGATGATTCGGAGGGTCAGCCGGCGAGGAACCGGCCGGCGTTGCCGGCTGCCCAGCGGGCGAAGGTGGTCGCCGGGCGGCCGGTGATGTCCTCGACGCTGGTGATGGGCAGGGTGGCGGGGTCGGGGGTGTAGTCGGTCAGGACGTTGTCGACATACCAGGTCGTGTTGTCGCCCATGGTGGGAGTGAGGGCGGCGATGGTTTCTTCGCGGGAGGACCGGCGGAAGATGATGTCGCGGTCGAGGGCGGTGGCGAGGTGGCGGACCAGGTCGGTGCGGGTGAGGACTTCCGGGCCCGCCAGCGGGTAGGCGCGGCCGTGGTGGGTGTCGGAGAGCAGGGCGGTGGCGGCGACGGCGGCGATGTCGTCCATGGCGATGGGGGCGGTCGCGGTGTCGGGGTAGGGCTCGCTGACGGTGCCGGTCTCGCGGATCTGCTGCGACCAGGTCAGGGTGTTCTCCATGAAGTCGGCAGGCCAGAGATGGGTCCAGGCCAAGCCGCTGTTCTCGACCGCTGTGCAGACGGTGCCCCACCAGCTCTCGGGCTCGCCGGACAGGTCGACCACATGCCGTACCCCTGCCGCGCGGGCCAGCGCAAGCACTTCGGTGACATTGTCCGGCGTCGGCGCCAGGTACATCCGCTCCACGCCGTCGAACGCCGCCGGCAGACTCTCCGGCCTGCGCAGATAGCCTTCGACCACCTCCACCCCGGCCGGGAGCGCCGCTCGTCGCGGGTTGGTGGTCAGTGCGCGCACATCGGTGCTGCCCGCGGCGAGCAGGTGGTCGACAACCATGCGGCCGATGTTGGCGGTGGCCCCGGTTACCAGGATGGTCATGTGTTTTTCCCTCCGGTACGGCTCGATGAAAAACCCATTCTGCCGACAAAATTCGCGACGCTGCCAGTCCGGATCCGCGGCGGCACGGCAACCGGATCGCCGCCGTTCGGAGTGATGTCGACGGCGATGGGAACCTGTCCGCGCGTTCGGCGCCGAGCGCAACCTCGCCTGAATACCGGAAAATCTGGTGATGTTTTTCCGTTATCACCGCAGGTGGGTTCCCCTCGGTCCTTAACGATGCGAAAATGTTCGCGGATCGAGATCCGGTCCAGCAGAGTATGTTCCGCCGATCTCGGCGGGCAGACTGGAGGGGCAAGATGACATTCTCGTCTCGAACAAGTTCGGGCGCACGGCGATTCGGCGCGATCGCCGTTCTCGCGGCAGGGGCACTCGGCCTCGCGGCCACCACCGCACATGCCGGACCAGTGGCAGCCGTTCCGATCGTCCAGGGAATCGAAGGGGGAGTGGCGTTTACGGCGAGCCCGCTCGCCGACGGCTCCGGGCTCACCGCGTCCGTCGCGGACGGCACCTTCAGCCTCGCCGGGGGCGTGGTGACCCTCACGGATCCGGCAGGCCGGGTTGTCGCCACCGTGCCGACCCACATCGTCACCGGCGCGGGCAATTTCGACCTCGCCGCGGGTATCGCCGCCGACGGCCAGTCGGTCACCCTGCGTCCCGTCGCCGCACCGGCCGTCGTCACCGACAACATGGCCGCCTTCGTCGACGAAGCCAGTGACGCCCTCGCCCGCAAGCAGTACAACGCGGGCATCGGCGCCCTGATCGGCGCTGGCATCGGCGCGGTACTCGGCTTCTTCCTGGGCGGAGTCGGCGCCCTGGTCACCATCCCGATCGGTGCGGGCATCGGCGCCCTCATCGGCTACTCGACGCCGTAGTGAACCGGTGTGGTGGGCGGCCCGCCGGGGGGCCCCCCCCAAAACGCGGCGCGGGCGGGGGGGTAGGGGCCGCGGGCCCCGAAGGGGAGCGGGGGCGGGGCTTCCCCCA
>NZ_JBHXAY010000131.1:0-16997 GCF_042728775.1 Nocardia sp. NPDC060259 | reverse complement strand
CCCGGGAGTTCCGGGCCACCCGCGGCGGTTGATGTCCTGCTGGCCCTTACATACCGATCGGAGGACGCGCGTCCGTGTTCGACCTGATCTCGAGGTACGACTCCGAAATCCTCGACGCCTTCTGGGTGACCATCAAGCTGACGTTCTTCTCCGCGATCGGCGCGCTGATCCTGGGCACCCTCGTCGCCGCCATGCGCGTGTCCCCCATCCCGGTCGCGCGCTGGATCGGCTCCGCCTACGTCTCGATCTTCCGCAACACCCCGCTGACCCTGATCATCGTGTTCTGCTCGCTCGGCCTGTACACCACCCTGGGCTGGAAGCTGGCCGGTGATTCCCTGTCGGACAACAACTATCGCTGGGCGATCGTCGGCTTGAGTGTCTACACGGCGGCGTTCGTGTGCGAGTCGCTGCGCTCGGGAATCAACACGGTGCCGCTCGGCCAGTCCGAGGCGGGCCGCTCGCTCGGCTTCGGTTTCGCGCAGAACCTGCGCCTGGTGGTGCTGCCGCAGGCCTTCCGCGCGGTCATCGCCCCGCTGGGCAGTGTGCTGATCGCGTTGACGAAGAACTCGACGATCGCCTCGGTGATCGGCGTCGGCGAGGCCGCGTTCCTGATGAGCGAGATGAACGAGAACGAGGCGGCGCTGCTCGCGATCGGCGCGATCTTCGCCCTCGGCTTCGTCATTCTCACCCTGCCGACCGGCCTGTTCTTCGGCTGGCTGGCCAAGCGATACGAGGTAGCCCGATGAGCGCAGCGTCGGTCCTGTTCGACGCGCCGGGCCCCCGCGCGCGCGTCCGGCATCACTTCTACTCGGTCCTGGTCGTCCTCGCGCTGGCCGCTTTCGGCTGGCTGCTCTACGACGCGTTCGCCGATCAGGGCCAGTTCACCGCCGAGAAGTGGAAGCCGTTCCTGGAAGCGGGTGTCTGGGAGACCTACCTGCTGCCGGGTCTGCGGGGCACCCTGACCGCGGCGGTCATCTCGATCGTGTTCGCGCTGATCTTCGGCATGATCTTCGGCATCCTGCGGTTGTCGGATCACCGGTGGGTCCGCTGGATCGCGGGCGCGATCGTCGAGCTGGCCAGGGCGATCCCGGTGCTGATCCTGATGATCTTCCTGTTCGCCGTGTTCGGCGAGTACAAGGTCTTCCGCTCCGACGACCTGGCGCTGGCCGCGGTCGTCATCGCGCTGGTCATCTACAACGCCTCGGTCATCGCCGAGATCGTGCGCGCTGGTATCCGGTCGCTGCCCAAGGGCCAGACCGAAGCCGCGGTGGCGCTGGGCCTGCGCAAGACCCAGCTGATGCGCCTGATCCTGCTGCCGCAGGCGATCACGGCGATGCTGCCCGCGCTGGTGTCGCAGATGGTGGTCGTGCTCAAGGACACCGCGCTCGGCTACCAGATCACCTATGTGGAGCTGGTGCGTGCCGGTCAGCAGGAGGGTGCGTCGCAGCAGAACACGATCCCCGCGCTGATGGTCGTCGCGCTGATCATGATCTCGCTGAACCTGGCACTGACCTTCCTGGCGACGACGCTGGAGAAGCGACTGCGTTCCCGGCGCAAGAAGGGCGGCGGCACCGTGCTGGCCGCCGATTCGATCGTCACCGACGCCGCTCCCGGCGTGGACATCACCAAGAACTAGCGCGGCGAACACCGCGGGGCCCCGGGGCCCCGCGGTGTTTGTGTGTCCGTCGAGCGGGACTACGTGGTGTAGCGGTAGAACCCCTCTCCCGTTGCGGCACCGAGCTTGCCCTTGTCGATGTAGTTCTCCTTGAGCCAGGCCGCGAGCTTCTTGTCGGAGTCTCTGCCGTTGATCAGGATGTTGTAGGGGGTGGTCAGGCCGATGATGTCGAGGATCTGGAACGGCCCCATGGGCGCGCCGGTGGCGATGCGCCAGGTCTCGTCCACGGCGGCGGGTTCGGCGTATCCGCCTGCGGCCAGCTCGATTCCGGAATTCAGGAACGGCACCAGCAGGGAGTTGAGGACGTAACCCGCCTTCTCCTTGTGCAATTCGATCGGCACCATGCCGATGGCCTTCGCGAACTCGGCCACCGCGCGGAACACCGCCGGATCGGTCTGCTCGGTGCCCATGACCTCGGCGGTGTTGAACTTCCAGACGTGGTTGGCGAAGTGCAGCGCCAGGAACCGGTCGGCGCGGCCGGTGTAGTCCACGATGTCACTGGGCAGCAGCGTCGAGGAGTTCGTCGCGAACACGGTGCGTTCGGGCGCGAGCGCACCGAGCTTGCCGTACAGGTCGCGCTTGATCTCGAGTACCTCCGGCACCGCCTCGATGATCAGGTCCGCCTCGGCGGCCGCGGCGGCCAGATCGGCGGTCAGCGTGATGCCGGCCGCGGTCGCTGCGGTGTTGCTCGCATCGGCGCCCGCCACGTCCTGCTGGTACACCTTCGCGAGCTCGTCGAAGCGGGTGCGGGCGGCGGTGAGCGCCTTGTCGTCGATGTCGTAGGCGGTCACGTCGAACCCGTGGAACGCGGTCTGGAAAGCGATCTGGGATCCGAGCACCCCCGTACCCAGGACGGTCACCTTGCGGAATTCCATGGTCATACGTCATCCTCCCAGTCGGTTTCCGGTGGTCACCACCGCCGTCCATCATGGCCCGGGAAGCTGAGTGCGTGGCGAGAGGCCGGTAACAGTTCGGCACACCGACGCGGTGGATCAGCCCGCGGTGACCAGACCCTCGGCGACCATCCAGTCACGGGCGACGTCGGCTGGTTCGCGGCCGCCGATGTCGACTTGCCGATTGAGTTCGGTGATCACCGCGTTGGTCAGGCGCGCGGAGATGGGCGCCATGATCGAGGCGACCTCGGGGTGGGCGTCGGCGAACGGGCCGTGCATGACGAGCGCGGCGTTGTACTTCGGGAAGAAGCCGCGGTCGTCCTCGAGCAGTACCAGATCCAGCGCGGGGATGCGGCCGTCGGTGGCGGCGACCGAGCCGAACCGGCATTGTTCGGCGTCGGCGGTCGCCTGGTAGACGAGCGCGTCCTGGACGATCTGTTTCCGCACCGCGCTGACATCGATGCCGTACTTGCGGGCCATCCCCGGGTAGCCGTCCTGGCGGACGTTGAACTCGGTGCCGACGCAGGTGGCGGCAGCGGCCGGGTCCTTCGCGATCAGGGCCGCGTAGTCCGACAGCGTGCGCACGCCGGTCTCCTCGGCGGTGCGCCTGCTCGCGACCAGGGCGTAGGTGTTGTTCATCGGGGCCATCGCGGCCCACACCATGTCGTGCTCGGCGCGATCGGCGTCGCGGACGAGTTCGAATTGACGCACCTCGTCCGGCTCGGGTGTCTCATTGCCCAGGTAGTTGATCCAGCCGGTGCCGGTGTAGTCGTAGGCGATGTCGACCTGTCCGTGCAGCTGGGCGTCACGCAGGCTGTTGGAACCCTGGATATTGGTCAGGTCGCGCACATTCGCGCCCGCCGCCGTGAGCGCGAATTCGATCAGATAGCCGAGGATATTGGCCTCGGTGAAGTCCTTGGAGCCCACGGTGACCGCGACCCCGTCGAGGGCGGGCACGGCCACGATGCTGCCCGGCCCCACCGGCAGCGGCACCGAACTGCCCGACTGCAGACCGCAACTCGCGAGCAGCAGCACACCGGCCACGGGCGCGAACCCGCGCAGCCATCGGGTGATCCTCACCGCAACCCCCTCGGTCCGAGGAACTGTTCGGCCAGCGCGCCCAGCCAGTCGACGAACAAGGCCAGGGCGACCGCGAGCACGGCGCCCACCGTCAAGGTGACGGTGTCGCGCAGTTTGTAGCCGGTGTCGATGAGGATGCCGAGCCCACCCGCGCTCACCAGGAACGACAGCGTCGCGGTGCCGACAGCCAGCACCAGCGAGGTGCGCAGGCCTGCCAGGATGTAGGGCACCGCGAGCGGAAACTCGATGCGCCGCAACACCTGTACCGCCGACATGCCCTGCCCGCGCCCGGCGTCGATGAGGGTCGGCTCCACCTCTTGGTAGCCGAGGATCGTGTTGCGCAGCACCGGCAGCAGCGAGCAGAACGCGATGGGCGCGACGCCCACCCAGAAACCAGTGGTGCGGGTGACCAGGTAGCACAGCACGATCAGGCCGATAGCGGGCGCCGAGGCGCCGATATTGGCGATGCCGACGAAGATCGGTGCGAGCCTGCGGAATCCGGGCCGGGTGAGCAGCGTGCCCAGCGGCACGGCGACCGCGACGACGATGAGCACCACCGCCGCGGTGATCAGGACGTGCTGCCAGGTGACCTCGGCGATGTTGCCGACACTGATGCTCGCCTGCTGGGTGAGGGTCAGATCGCGCCGGAACGCCCACACCAGCACGCCGACGGTGAGAATGAGCACGATGACCGGCTGGACCAGCAGTCGCCAGAACTCGGCGCGTCGCTGCGCCGCGGGCGCGGCGACCGCTGCGGGCACATCCACCAGCGAACTGGGCTGGACGGAGACAGGATTCGTCATGACGCGGCTCCCCTCACTCCTACCGCCGCGAGCACCGGCCGGAATGTCCGCCGCTGTCCGAGCGAGCGGTGCGCGGCAGGCTGTCTCGACCGGAAGGTTTCCGGTGTCCGGCCCTGCGCCGCGGTCATGCCTGCACCTTCTCGGGTGGGCTTGCGGCGGCCAGGTGACTGATCAGTGTGTCCACGGTGACCACTCCGGCAAAGGCGCCCGCCCTGTCGACGACTACCGCCGAGGCCGTGCGTTCGGTCAGCAGGATCGCGAGCGCGTCCTGCAGCGTCGCCTCGGTCGGCAGTGTGGTCTGGATCGGCGTGCCGAGGTCGCGCAGCGAATCCGCATGGGCGAGTTCGCCTGCCGCGATCCGGCGCATCGGCGTGCGGTCGGCGTCGAGGATGATGCCCCAGTCCTGCTTCGCGGTATGCAGGCGGTCGGTGAGGTCGGCCGGTGCGGTGTCCTCGGTGACGGCGATGCCCTGGTCCAAGTCGAGGTCGGCGAGGACGGCGAGGCCGAGGCGGTCGATGGTGGCGGTGTTGCCGACGAAACCGGCGACCGTCTCGTCGGCGGGGGCGGCCAGGATCGCCGCCGGGGTGTCGTACTGCAGGATGCGGGACCGCTCGCCCAGCACCGCGATCCGGTCGCCCAGTTTCACGGCTTCGCCGAAATCGTGGGTGACGAAGACGATGGTCTTGCCGAGTTCGCCCTGCAGGCGCAGCAATTCGTCCTGCAGGAGGGCGCGGGTGATCGGGTCGACGGCACCGAACGGCTCGTCCATCAGCAGGACCGGCGGGTCGGCCGCCAGCGCCCTGGCGACGCCGACGCGCTGCTGCTGACCGCCGGAGAGCTGGCGCGGGAAGCGATTGCGGTAGGTGGCGGGGTCGAGGCCGACGAGGGAGAGCATCTCGTCGACGCGGGCGCTGGTGCGGCGCCGGTCCCAGCCGAGCAGGCCGGGGACCGTGGCGATGTTCTTGGCCACGGTCAGGTGCGGGAACAGGCCTGCCTGCTGGATCGAATAGCCGATGCCACGGCGCAACTCGTCGGCGTCGATCGCGGCGGCGTCGCGGCCGCCGATGGTGACGGTGCCCGAGGTGGGTTCGATCAGCCGGTTGACCATCCGCATGGTGGTGGTCTTGCCGCAGCCCGACGGCCCGACCAGGACCACGATCTCCCCCGCCGGGATGGTCATGCTGACCTCCTCGACCGCCGGATCATGCTGGTCCGGATAGCGTTTGGTGACCCGGTCGAGCACGATCTCGACCCCGGACACCGCGGCGGCCGCGGCGTCGGTGCTGGTTGCGATGTCAGTCACGGATTCCCCTCGAGATGGTGAGCCGGCCGAGCAGCATCAGGATGCCGTCGAGGGCGAGTGCGAGCACGACGATGAGTACGGTCCCGGTCAGCGCCTGGGGCACCGCGTTCGGGCTGCCGAGGCGCGAGAGCCCGGAGAAGATGAGATTGCCGAGGCCGGGGCCCTTCGCGTAGGCGGCCAAGGCCAGGATGCCCATGATCATCTGGGTGCTGACCCGCATCCCGGCCAGGATCGACGGCCATGCCAGCGGCAGTTCGATCGCGGTCAGCAGCCGCAGCCGGTTCATCCCGACCCCGCGCGCGGCATCGACGACCGCCGGATCCACCGCCGACAGCCCGAGCACGGTGTTGCGCAGGATCGGCAGCAGCGCGTACAGCACCAGCGCCACGATCGTCGGCCCGACCCCGAGCCCGAGGAACGGAATCAGCAACCCGAGCAGCGCGAACGAGGGCACGGTGAGGATCGCCCCCGCCGTAGCGGTCGCGGCGGCGGATCCGAGCGGACTCCGGTACACCAGCACCCCGACGATCACCGCGACGATCGTCGCCAGCACCAGCGACTGCACGACCGCCGACACATGCAGATACGAATCGACCAGCAACTGCTCACGCCGGTTCACCACGAACGACCACAACGCGTCCAGGGTCCACCTCCCCCTAGTTCGGCAGCCACACCAGGCCCTGTCCCCCGGAATGCCCACCCCGACACCGGGTGAAACACCCCGTACCCACACCCCAGCCGCAGCACGCGACGCACGAATCCGCCTGCGCGAAACCAGGTTTCACCGGCGCCGAATCATCCTACGCGCCACATAACCCCTGCGTGGCGGTTCGAGCTCACCGCCCTCGCCGAGGATCTGCTCGTTCCGCGGCGATCAGCGCACCGCCACTATCCCCACGAGCGGATCCATCGGTGCATATCGACGCCGCGCTCCGTCCTTGATCATCTACATCTGGACCGTATCCGGTTCCCGCCAGGCGAACTCGGCGGCCTTGGCCAGGATCGCCGGGATATCCGCGCGATTCAGCGCGCCCGCCCGCAACCAGGCTCCGTTCGTCCGCAGCCAGTCGCTGAAGTGGTCGATTAGTGGCTCGGAGACCGACAGCGGCATGGTCGTCACCCGGCTCATCGCTCGGCCTCGGCCAGTTCGGCTTTCACCACGTCGTAGGCGACGGAGGGGCTGTAGCCGCGGCGGGCGAGCATGTCGACCAGGCGGCGGGTGACCTTGGCGCGGTCGAGGTCGGTGGGCATTGTGCGGAGTTTGCGGCGGACCAGGTCGGCGGCGGCCTGCTCGTCGCCGGGGGCCGGTCTGCGGGGGGAACGGCGGTCGGCCGCCGGGTCCGGGGACTCGGCGTCGTCGGGAGCTTCGTTGCCGGTGTCGGCCTGCCCGCCGGCCCCACGGGACCACCGGGAGCGGGTTCGCCGCGGGCCGTTGTCCTCGAACCGCCCCTCGGGCTGCCCAGTCGGGACCGGGTCGAGCTCGAGCGGGCGGCGGAGCTGAGCGGGTGCCTGGGTGAAGCCTGCCTCGTCGAGGGCGGTGGTGACGACGGCGAAGGCGGTGGACTGGTCGTAACCGCGGCGGGCGAGCATGCCGACGAGACGGCGGACCGCCTTGTCGCGGTCCAGGTCTCGCGGCAGCGTCTGGAGTTTGCGGCGGACCAGGTCGGTGGCGCGGGCGCGCTCGGCGTCGTCGGTGACGATGGCCAGCGCGTTCTCGGCGTCGGCGGGGGCCACGCCCTTGTCCCGAAGTTCGCGCTGCAGCGCCCGCTTTCCCCGGCCGGAGTACGTGTGGCGCTCGTGCACCCACTGTTCGGCGAAGGAACTGTCGTCGATGAGGCCGACCTCGGTGAGCCGGTCGAGCGCGGCCGCGGTCACCTCGACCCGGAAACCCTTCTCCCCGAGGCGCTTCTCCAGTTCGGCGCGACTGCGGGCGCGCACGGCCAGCAGATTCAGGCAGGCGTCTTTCGCCTGGTCGACGGTGGCTTTGGGACGGTCGCCCGGGGCGAGCCGGCGTGTGCCGGCCCGCCGGTCGGGCTCTCCCGGCTGGGATCCGGCCGCCACCGGATCCGCCTGTCGTCCATTGTCACCACCGACTCCGGTCGACAGGGAGTCTTCGTCGCGCCGGGCGGACCTGCGTCCACGCCGGGCGCGGCGGGGTCGTGCCCCGCTCCCCCACTCTTCATGATCATCCCCAATCCGCGCAGCGAAATTGGGTGGATTGTCACCATCGGCGAATCCGGTCGGGTGCGCGCGCTGCGGATCGCCCGCACCCGACCGAATTCCCTGCGCGTCCGGATCGGCTCGTTCGTCACGAGCCGGTCGGACGGGTTCAGCGGCCGCTCCCCGCCCACGATCCGCGGACGACGTCAGCGCCTGCGGCTCGACCTCGATGCCGAGGCGAGCCAGCTGCCGTCGCATGTCCTCGACCGGATCGGCCGAGTCGCGGCGCGCGCGGCCGGGGTTCGGCGTGCGCATCGGCTCAGAAGTCGGCGGGCGCGTCGGCCTCGGCGGTCAGGTCGGCGCCGATGCCCAGTTTCTCCTTGATCTTCTTCTCGATCTCGTCGCGCACATCGGTGTTCTCCAGCAGGAACTTGCGGGCGTTCTCCTTGCCCTGGCCCAGCTGGTCGCCCTCGTAGGTGTACCAGGAGCCGGACTTGCGGATGAAGCCGTGCTCGACGCCCATGTCGATGAGCGAGCCCTCCTTGGAGATGCCCTGGCCGTAGAGGATGTCGAACTCGGCCTGCTTGAACGGCGGGCTCACCTTGTTCTTGACGACCTTCACGCGGGTGCGGTTGCCGACCGCGTCGCTGCCGTCCTTGAGGGTCTCGATGCGGCGCACGTCCAGGCGCACGGAGGCGTAGAACTTCAGCGCCTTACCACCGGTGGTGGTCTCCGGCGAGCCGAACATGACGCCGATCTTCTCGCGCAGCTGGTTGATGAAGATGGCGGTGGTGCCCGAGGTGTTGAGCGCACCGGTCATCTTGCGCAGCGCCTGGCTCATGAGGCGGGCCTGCAGGCCGACGTGGCTGTCGCCCATCTCGCCCTCGATCTCGGCGCGCGGTACCAGGGCGGCGACGGAGTCGATGACGATGATGTCGATGGCGCCGGACCGCACCAGCATGTCGGCGATCTCGAGGGCCTGCTCACCGGTGTCGGGCTGGGAGACCAGCAGCGCGTCGGTGTCGACGCCCAGCTTGCGGGCGTAGTCGGGATCGAGGGCGTGCTCGGCGTCGATGAACGCGGCGACACCGCCCGCTGCCTGGGCATTGGCCACCGCGTGCAGCGCGACGGTGGTCTTACCGGAGGATTCCGGGCCGTAGATCTCGACGACGCGACCGCGCGGCAACCCGCCGATACCGAGCGCGACGTCGAGCGCGATGGAGCCGGTCGGGATGACGGAGATGGGCTGGCGGGCCTCCTCGCCCAGACGCATGACCGCGCCCTTGCCGAAGCTCTTCTCCACCTGCGCCAGTGCCAGCTCCAGCGCTTTGTCGCGATCGTAGGCCTGCGGTGCCATGATGTGGTCCCCTTCTCGAGGTGAGTGTCTCTCTGGTTGGCGCCCACAGTAGAGGCCGGCACCGACAAGTTCTGGCGCCCAGATTAGTCGAACACCCATTCGAGTCAAGCGACGCGCCCACCCAACACGCGAGGACCCGCAAACCCGGCGCACCTCCGCGGGCCCGGTGCCTACCGCTGCGGCAGCACCGAGTCGTCGCCCTCGGCGCGTGGCCCGAAGATCCGCCGCTCCGATTCGTCGATGCGCACGTCGTTGATGCTGGCCTCGCGCCGCGCCATCCGCCCGTCCGGCGCGAATTCCCACTGCTCGTTGCCGTAGCTGCGCCACCACTGCCCGGTCTCGTCGTGCCATTCGTACTGGAAGCGCACCGCGATGTGATTGTCATGGAATGCCCACAGATCCTTGCGCAGGGCGTAGCCGTTCTCGGTCGACCATTTGCGGGCGAGGAAGTCGACGATCGCGGCATGGCCGGTGAAGAACTCGTCGCGATTGCGCCACACCGAATCCTCGGTGTAGGCGGCGGCGACCCGCTCGGGATCGCGGGTGTTCCAGGCGTTCTCGGCGGCAAGAACCTTGGCGCGGGCGGATTCGAGGTCGAAGGGTGGCAGCGGCGGTCGCACAGTGGAACCTCTTCCGGAAGAATAACTATCTATTCGACGTTGACAGGTTAGACAGTAGGGCGACCGGGCAGCACCGTCAACCCGTGAAATCGTGACAGTGGTTAGGAGCGGAGTTGGTAACCTCAGGCATGCGCGATCCCCGTCCGCACACCGGCGAACCACCGGCTCTGGACCTGCTCAACACCCGATGGGCGGGCACGACCCCGGGTGATCTGCTCACCGATCTCGACGGCCTGCGGTTGTGGCTCGAGCTCACCGGGCTCGCCGACCGCGTCCCCGTCGACGAGCACACGCTGACCGCGCTGCACGCGGCCCGCGATGCCGTCCACGCGGCCGTCACCACCGCCGACCACACCGCCCTGAACCGGGTGCTCGACCGCGGCCGCATCCGCCGTGAGCTCACCGACGACGGCCCCCGCGACACCCCGGAGGTCGCCGACCCGGCCTGGCTGCCCGGCTGGCTCGCCGCCGACAATCTGCTGCACCTCATCGTCGAGGCGCCGCACCGCATCCGTCAGTGCGCCCATCCCGACTGCGTGCTGTTCTTCTACGACACGTCCAAGAACGGCACCCGCCGCTGGCATTCCATGGCGACCTGCGGCAACCGGACCAAGGCCGCCCGCCACTACGCCAAGAGCAGCTGAGCGCCGCTCCGCTCAGAACAATTCGTCGAGCAGCCGGTAGTACTCGAGCTTCGCGCGATCGGGGCCGGTCAGCCCGTAGGCGGTGAAGAACGCCACCACCGCGTCGATGCCGAAGTCCTCGGCCAGATCGCGTTCGGCCAGGGCGAGATCGCGATAGCGGTCGGCCACGCCCAGCGCCGCGACATCGATCAGCACGCCACCGGCCAGCACATTGCCGGGAGTGAAGTCGCCGTGTGCGACGACGAGATCCTCGTCGGAGGGGCGCTGCGCCACCAGGTGCTCGTGGATCGCGGCGGGGGTGAGCTCGCGATGGTCGGCGTCGAAATCGGCGGTGTCGACGAAACCTTCGACGACATTGCGGCGCGCCTGCGCCAGGGTCACCTCGAGGCTGCCGTCGAACGGGCAATCGCAGACCGGCAGCGCGTGCAGCGCGCGCAGGGTCTGCCCCATCAGCGCGCCGACCTCGGCCGCGTCACCGGCGAGGTCGGTGAGCGACCGGGCTTCGGCGTCGGCGAGCACCAGGATGTCCTCGGCGAACGCAGACACGGTGGGGACCGCGATGCCCTTGTCGCGCAACCAGTTCAAGCGATCGTGTTCGGCGACGGCCCGTGGTCCGCGTTTGATCCAGTACCCGCCCGAGCGCGAGAGGTTGCCGCCGCGGCCCTCGTGCTCGTCCGACCAGGCAGGCACCGGCCCAAGCAGCTCGGCGATCTCGGGCGGCAGCGGCAGGGCCAGCTCGTCGAGGTGGTCCAGCGCCGCGCGGGTGGATTCGATGAGTTCGGAGTCGCCGTCGGCCACCCGCAACCGCATCGCCTCGTTGAGCAGTTCCCGCGCTTCCCGCGGGCGGTGCTGTTCGGCCAGCGATATGCCCAGGTGGTGGGCGGCGAAGGAGACGAGATCCGGATCGAGGGCGTGGCTGGCCTCGAGCGCACGCCGGTACAGGATCTCGGCGTGGGTGGGTTCGCCCTGGTAGCGGTACACGTCGGCGAGGTTGATCCAGACGGTGATCCGCCGCTGCTCGGTATCGGCCAGTTCCAGCGCCTGATCGAGCCGGTCGAGGGCCTCGTCGTGGCGGCCGAGCAGCATCAAGGCGATGCCCAGCCTGCGCAGGCCGCCGAAATCGTGGGGGTCGGCGACCGCGACCCTGGCCGCGAGCGTCTCGGGGTCTGCCGGGATCATTCGCAGCCGCTCGTCGAACCGATACGGCCGGGTGTCCGGGTTCTGCGCTGTCACTGCCATGACCTGCTCACCATCGGATTCGGGGAACATCGAAGTCGGCGCAGAGGGCGCGCCACACATCACGCGGATCGACACCGGCCTCGATCGCGGCAGCGCCGGTCCGCCCCAGCGCCGGTATGACGTGATCGGCCAGCATGGCGTCGGCGCGCGCCACGCCGAACTCGGTGTGCATCAGCTCCTGGAATTCGGTCAACCGCACGAAGCCCAAGATACTCGCGCTCGGCGACACCCGACAGTGCCACCGGAAGGCAGGCCGACCCGGCGGGCGCTACCGCTTCGCGGCGTCGTGACAGATGTCGACCGGATCCTCGACCCGCGACAGCCCCGCGGCGGCCTCGCCTGCCGCGGCGGCGTAGGCCGGGTCGTCGAGCACCTGGCGCACCGCCGCACCGACCGCCTCGGGGGTCAGCGGGCGCACCAGCACCGAACTGCCCTGCCGCACCGCGCGATTGGCCAGTTCCCACTGGTCGCCACCGCCGGGAACGGTCACCACCGGCACCCCGGCGGCCAGGGATTTGGCGAGCAGTCCGTGTCCACCGCCGCCGACGACCACCGCGGCCTTGGTGAGCAGTTCGTCCTGGCGGCCCAGGCCTGCGGTGGCCCAGTCGGGCAGGTCTGCCGGTGGGGTGTCGAGCATCGAGATGGCCGCGCGCACACCGAGTCCGGCCAATCCGGCCAGCACCGTCTCGGCCATCGCGGCCACCCCGGTGTGCGCGGTCGATGGCGCCACCATCACCAGGGGCGCTTCGCCCGGCGGCACCGGCAGGATCGCGTCGGTCGGTTCCCACAGCAGCGGCCCGACGACATGGGTGTCGGCGGGCCAGTCCGGTCGGTCCAGCTCCAGCGCGGGCAGCGTGGCGACGAGCCGCGCGGTCGGACCGGGATCCTCGGCGGGCAGGCCGATGCTCTCGCGCGCGGCCGAGCGCTGCCGGGTGCCCACCCGGACCGCGCGCGCGGTCATCGTGCGCAGCACCCCGTCGCGCACCCGGCCACGCACGCCCTCCCCCGGCGCGAGCCCACTGCCGATGGGCGGCAGGGCTTTCGAGGGCAGGTACAGCGGATGCGGCGACAGTTCCACCCAGGGCAGCATCAGCCGTTCGGCCGCCATCCCGCCGCCCGCGGTGAGCACGTCGGAGACGACCAGGTCCGGCAGCATCGCGCTGAGTTCGGGCAGGTTCTCGGTCGCGATGTGGGCGGCGCGCTCGTGGATCCGGGCGCCTGCGTCGGTGTCGTCGTCGGTGGGGCGTGGGGCCAGCCCCTTGAGCCTGCGCACGCTGATTCCGGCGGCTCTGGCCGCGTCCAGCCAGCGTGGACCGGTGAACAGCACCGGCTCGTCTCCCGCGTCCCGCAATCGCAGGCACAACGCGATCGCGGGAAACGCATGCCCCGGATCGGGCCCGGCCACCACAGCTACTCGCATGCCGCCAGACTGCCATATCTCTCGACATGGTCCGCCGCGCCGCAGCGAGATCGGCGTGTGACGGCCGAGCGAAGAGAGCCAGGTGCGATCAGCCGGCGAAGGTGAACAACTCGAAGCCGACCGCGTGCGCGGCGGCGAACCCTTCCTTGGGTCCCGTTGCGCGCGCGATGATCTCGTCCACCTGCTGCTCGACCGGCACCGAGCTGAGCACCTGCAGATAACGCCGGTGCGCGGACAGCGAAGCCCGCGCCCGCTCCAGGTGGGCGCCGACATCGACGGCGTGGGTCATGACCGGCCCGACCACGGCCGCCCAGCGCGCCGACCACGGTGCCAGATCGGCGATCTCGGGGAAGATCCACTCGTTGCCCGCGTCGGAGATGGCGTCCATCGCCGAGCGGCCGACCGCCCGGTGATCGGCGCTGTTGACGAACCCGGGCATCCAGGTATCGCCGAAGTTGAACAGCACCACCATCTCCGGGCGGTGCCTGCGCAGCGCGGCGGCCAGCTCACGCCGCAACGCGAGCCCCTCTTCGATCCGGCCGTCGGGATGGTCGAGGAATTCGACGGTGTGCACGCCGACTTCGCGCGCGCCCGCGATCTCCTCGACCTCACGCAACGGCCCGGCCTGCGCGGGCGGCATCCCCGCGATTCCCGCTTCGCCGCGGGTGACGAGCAGATAGCGAATATCCTTGCCCTGCGCGGTCCACCGCGCCACGGCGGCGGCCGCGCCGTATTCGATGTCGTCGGGATGCGCGACGATCACCAGTCCGCGCTGCCAGTCCTCGGGTACCTGATCCACCCGGCCCATGCTAAGCGCAGACGCGCGGATTACGGCTTGGTGAGCGTGGTCTTGTCGTCGGCCCCGGACACCGCCTTGTACAACAGGTACAACCCGGTACCGATCGCCGCGATGACAAGAACCGGCAGCAGCGCCTCGATCAGCGCCCCGAGAATCCAGAACGCGATCAACGCGACCACGACGATGCCGATGACTTTCCAGACCATGATGTGCTCCTCGCCAGTTCCGCGACCGCCGTCCGGCGATCCGACACCTTCGATGCTGCCACCCGGGAAACGATAAATCACCAGGTCAGCACCGATATCGGGGGCGATTTCAGGGTTCACCCCGAGACCGTGTCCCCGTCAAACGACCACGTCGAGCCCGGTTGGGCGTCCATAATCGGGGCCTCAGCGCGAGGAGGAGTCCATGGAACCCATCGTCACGATCGCGAGCGGCGCGGTGCGCGGCCGGACCGAGGCAGGCGTCACCCGCTTTCTCGGGGTGCCCTACGCGGCGGCGCCGGTCGGTGCGAAACGCTTCCAGCTGCCCGAGCCCGCGCCCGCCTGGGACGGGGTGCGCGAGGCCACGGAAATGGGCGCCACCTGCGCCCAGTCGCCGTATCCCGCGCCGATCCACGCTCTGATCGGCAGTGACGGGATTCCTGGCGACGAGTACCTCAACGCGAACGTGTGGACCCCGGATCCGGCGGCGAGTGGGCTGCCGGTGCTGGTGTGGATTCACGGTGGCGCGTTCGTGCGCGGGTCCAACGCGCGCGCGATCTACGACGGTGCGGCGTTCGCGCGCGACGGCGTGGTGATGGTGTCGATCAACTACCGTCTCGGGGTCTCCGGGTTCGCCGCGATCGACGGCGCGCCGCTCAATCGTGGTCTGCACGATCAGCTCTTCGCGCTGCGCTGGGTACGCGAGAACGTCGCCGCCTTCGGTGGCGACCCGGACAACGTGACCATCTTCGGGGAGTCGGCGGGCGGGATGAGTGTGGCGGCGCTGATCGCCGCGCCGCAGTCGACCGGGCTGTTCCGGCGGGCGATCATGCAGAGCGGCAACGGGTCCGTGGCCGCCGACGTCGAGGACGCCCGTCGGGTCGCGGCCGCGCTGGCCGACGAACTCGGCATCGCGCCGACCGCGGCCGAGTTCGGCGAGCTCGGCCCCGACGAGCTGCGGACCGCGCAGAACGCGGTCGCGCTCGCGGTGATGACCGACCCGGATCCGCAGCGCTGGGGCGCCTCGGTGATCGTGCAGGGCATGGGCATCATGAGCCTGTTCCCGGTGATCGATGGCGACATCGTCCCCGGCGCGCCCACCGCGGTCCTGGCCGAGCATCCGGAGCGCGCCGTCCCACTCATCGCGGGCACCACCGCCGACGAATTCCGGTTCTTCACCGTCCCGACCGGCATCACCGCCGCCGTCACCGCCGACACCCTGCCGTTCGTGCTCACCCGCTATGGCATCGATCCGGCTGTCGCGCAGACGTATTCGGCGCAGCGTCCGGACGCGACGCCTGCCGAGATCTTCAACGCGATCCTCACCGACTGGTGCTTCCGCGCGGGCACCGTCGACTTCGCCGAGGCCAATGCCGCGGGCGCGCCGACGCACGTCTACGAATTCGCCTGGCCCACCGGGCTTCCCGGGCTCGGCGCGTGCCACGTGCTCGAGGTGCCGTTCGTGTTCGACGCGCTCGACGACGCGCATTCCCTCACCGGGCCGAACCCGCCACAGTCGCTGGCCGACGAAATTCATGCGGCCTGGGTGGCATTCGCGACCAGCGGCGACCCCGGGTGGGCCGCCTTCGACGGGGAGAGCAAGCGCGTGCGCGTCTTCGACACCCCGGAGTCGTCGACGGTGGCGGACCTCCGATCGGCCGAACTCGACGCCCTGCGCCAGACCATCGCCTGACGAGAAACGGCCCCGTCACCGGGGCCGTGAATCGTTGTCCGCCTGCTGTTATCGCGGGCCGGGCGGTGTGCCGACGGGACGGTCGGCCAGATCGGCCAATGCCTGGGCCCAGCCGTCGAGACGGTCGGCGGCCTCGCGCAGGTCCGCGACGATGCCGTTGAACTGATAGGCGACCACAGTGTCCTCGGGAACGGCGAGAATGCGGGCCGCGGCGGCGACCAGCTGCTCGTACTCGAGCACACCGGTCTCCAGGCGGGCGAGCACACCGGTGACGGTGGTCTTCAACGCGGTCACCGTCTCGGGGTTGGCACGGCCGACGGTGTCGGCGGCCTGCTCCATCGCCACGACGTCGGTGGCCAGCGCGTGCAGCGCGGCCGCGCCGGAGCGGGCCGTCTCGAGCAGATCGCGCAGCTCGTCCTCGGGCAGGCGCCGGGTACGGGCGATCTGGGCGCCGAGGCCGTGCAGCGCGCGTTCGGCGCGGATCAACCGCTGGATCGGGCCGCGGGCCACCGACCGCAGCCCGGGTGACTTGCGGGCGACGAACGCCGCCTGGGGCAGCGGCTGACCGCGCAACTGCAGGTACCGCCGGGCGCTCAACGCGGTACCGGTCACGAAAGCGACAGCGCCGCCGCCGATGACCACGACAGCCCAGGCGGGCGCCGACACCACGGCCAGGCCGACAGCGCCGACTGCGGTGACACCCGAAGCGGTGCCGAGCTGAAAACTGCGCCTGCGAGCCCGCCGCCGACGGCGCAACTCGCGTTCGCGCGGGTCGGCCCAGCGGCGCACGGCCACCATCGCCTGCTCGCCGACCTCCCGCAGGGTCGCGGGAACGCCACCGGCCGCGCTGTGGCGTTCGAGCGCCGCCGGATCGACGATCTCGGCTCGCTCGCGCCGTGCTCTCCCGCTCATATCCTCATCCTTCCGCCGCGACGAAATGCCCGCAGCGCCCCAGGTTTACCACCGACCCCTGACAAGAAGCCCACACCGCATCGCATTCCCAGCCCCGCACGACCAGACCCCGAGGAGGGTCCGCCGCGCAGCGGCGGTCGCGGCCGTCCCGGCGATCAGGCGCCGTTGCGTAGGCGACGAAGGAGCAAGCAACGGG
>NZ_JBHXAY010000130.1:0-17015 GCF_042728775.1 Nocardia sp. NPDC060259 | reverse complement strand
CCACGGAGTCCGGGCGCTTCTCGTCGAGCTGCCTATCGACGCATGAAGATCGGCACTTCGATGTCGTCGTCATCGTCGCCGTCTTCGCGCTGATCGGGGTTGTTCACCTGGTTCATCGCCCGCTCGGTGACCCGCTGACGCTCGGACTCCCGGTACCGCTCGGTATCCCGGTAGCTCGGCGCGCTGGTGCGGCCGGTGGACACCCCGCTGGTGGCGGGTTCGGTGGCGCGTGCAGGCGCCTCGCTGCGCGCCTGGCCGACCTCGCCCGCCCGGCCGGAACCGATCGGATTGGTCCCGTTGCGCGTGGAGCTGACGTTGGTCTCGAACGACCGCCGCGACGGTCCGCCACCGTCGAAGCCCGCCGCGATCACGGTGACGCGCACCTCGTCACCGAGCGAATCGTCGATGACGGTACCGAAGATGATGTTGGCCTCGATGTGGGCCGCCTCCTGCACCAGCGAGGCCGCCTCGTTGATCTCGAACAGACCGAGATCGGAGCCGCCCGCGATGGAGAGCAGCACGCCGTGCGCGCCGTCCATCGACGCCTCGAGCAGCGGCGAATTGATCGCCGTCTCGGCCGCTTTCACCGAGCGGCCCTCGCCGCGCGCCGAGCCGATGCCCATCAGTGCCGAGCCCGCGCCCGACATGACGCTCTTGACGTCGGCGAAGTCGACATTGATCAGACCAGGGGTGGTGATCAGGTCGGTGATGCCCTGCACACCGTTGAGGAGCACCTCGTCGGCGGAGCGGAACGCGTCCATCAGGCTCACCGCCGCGTCGCCCAGCTGCAGCAGCCGGTCGTTCGGGATGACGATGAGGGTGTCGCACGACTCGCGAAGCAGGTTGATACCCACCTCGGCCTGGTTCCCACGCCGTTTGCCCTCGAAGGAGAACGGCCGGGTCACGACACCTATGGTCAGCGCGCCCAGCTTGCGGGCGATGCTCGCGACGACGGGGGCGCCACCGGTGCCGGTGCCACCACCTTCACCCGCGGTGACGAAGACCATGTCGGCGCCCTTGAGCACCTCTTCGATCTCGTCCTTGTGGTCTTCGGCGGCCTTGCGGCCGACTTCCGGGTCGGCGCCTGCGCCGAGGCCGCGAGTCAGCTCGCGGCCGACATCGAGTTTGACGTCGGCATCGCTCATCAGCAGGGCTTGGGCGTCGGTATTGACCGCGATGAACTCGACTCCCTTGAGTCCCTGTTCGATCATTCGGTTGACGGCGTTCACGCCGCCGCCGCCGATACCGACGACCTTGATCACTGCAAGGTAGTTGTGCGGGGGCGTCATGGGCTCTCGCCTTCCTTCGATCTTAAACCCTCAACCTCAACCATAGGGTTGGCGTTATGTCAAGTATCCGACTGCTGCGGAACGCTATTCGCAGCCACTGCGATCCCGGCGCAGGCGCGCCGAGACGAGAGCCAGAATCTTGTGCCACAAAGAATGTCGCTCACTTTACCGTGACCAGATTCGGACTCGACACGTCGAACACGGTCCCCTCACGGGTCAGCAGCGGCAACACGACGGCAGCTTTGCGCTCGCCGTCGCCCGTGCCGCCCCACACTACCTTCCTACCGTCACGAAGGTTCAGTGAGACGTCCGAAATCGACCGTGCGACAACCTCACCCACCTGCGCCGACAGCGCGGGCGGCAGCGTGACCAGCACATCGACAGCAGCCTTGGCCGCCGCGGGCCCCGTGAAGGAGCCCTCGGTGATCAACTTCGGCACCCCGATCGGTGACGCGGCCTCGATCGCGAATTCGACACTCTCGGCGTCGATCAGGTGCGCGCCGTCCGGTGATTCGATGTACAGCACCGGTGTTCGTTCCACCACTGTCACCAGCACGGTGGACGGGAATTTGCGCTGCACCCTGACCGACCGCACCTTCGGGATAGCGGCGACCCGCTGGGCGATCGCGGTGGTATCGATGCGCAACATCGAACGGCCGTCCGGGATTTCGAGCCGCCCGCGAACCTCCGCCTGCGATACCGCCGCCAAACCGTCGACACGCACGGTGCGCACCGACAGCACGGGCGTGAACCAGGCCAGGACGACGAGCCCCGTCACCACGAGAAGACCGACCACCGTCCAGATCCGGTAGCCGTGCCACCCGCGCGCGGCGGGCATCGGCAATCTCACCGGCCGGCCTGTTGGGGCCGCGCCCGCAGGCCGTCGAGGATCTGGCTGCCGAGCATGGTCACATCGCCCGCGCCCATGGTGATCACCACGTCGCCGGGCTGAGCCAGCGCGGCGACCTGCCTGCCCACCTTCGACATATCCGGTTGGTAGTGCACGGGACTGGTCACCGCCTGGGCCACCAGCGCGCCGTTGACGCCGGGCAGCGGCTCCTCGCGCGCGCCGTAGACATCGAGCACGACCACCTCGTCGGCCAGGCTCAGCGCGGTGCCGAACTCGGTGGCGAAGGTGGCGGTGCGGCTGTACAGATGCGGCTGGAACACCACGATCACCTGGCCGCGACGGGTGCGGGCGCCGTCGCGCGCCTCCTGGGCGACGAGCTGGGCCGCGGCCTCGAGCACGGCGCGCACCTCGGTGGGGTGGTGGGCGTAGTCGTCGAAGACACGCACGCCGTTCTCGCGGCCGGTGAACTGGAACCGGCGGTGCACGCCACCGAAACCTTCCAGTCCCTGGACGATCTCGTCGACATCGGCGCCGGTGGCCCTGGCGGCCAGCAGCGCGGCCAGCGCGTTGAGCGCCATGTGCCTGCCCGGCACCGACAGCCGCACCGTGCGCGGGGTGGTCTCCCCCGCCAGCTGGAACTCGACGATGCCGCCGACATCGCGCGGCTGCCAGTCGATCAGCCGCGCGCCGACCGTCACCGGGGCGTCGGTCAGGTCGCCGGAGCCGTAGCCGAGGACCTCGACGCCGCGCTCGGCCAGCCGGGGCGCGACGCGATGGGCCAGTGCCAGCGAGCCGGGATCGTCCAGGCACACCACCAGCAGGCCGCCGGAGGCGAGCCGGTCGGCGAAGTCGTCGAACACCTGGATGTAGGCCTCGTCGGTGCCGAAGAAGTCGAGGTGATCGGACTCGATATTGGTGACCACGGCGACGTCCGGGTCGTATTGCAGCAGTGAGCCGTCGGACTCGTCGGCCTCGGCGACGAAGATGTCGCCGCTGCCGTGGTGGGCGTTGGTGCCAGCCTCGTTGAGCTCACCGCCGACCGCGAACGACGGATCGGCGCCGCAGTGCTGCAGCGACACGATCAGCATCGAGGTGGTCGAAGTCTTGCCGTGGGTGCCCGAGACCAGCAGCGTCTTGTGCCCGCGCATCAGCGCGGCGAGCACGGTCGGGCGCAGCAGCACCGGGATGTGGCGCCGGTTCGCCTCGACCAGTTCGGGATTGGTCTTCGGGATGGCGGCGTAGGTGGTGACGACGACCGTCGGGCCGCCGGGCAGCAGGTCGAGCGCGTCGGCGTCGTGGCCGATGCGGACCTGCGCGCCGCGCGCCCGCAGCGACAGCACGCCGCGGCTCTCGCGAGCGTCGGACCCGGATACCGCGCCACCGCGCGACAACAGGATCCGGGCGATGCCGGACATGCCTGCGCCGCCGATCCCGACCATGTGCACCCGTTCGAGCTCGGGCGGCAGCCCGGTACCCGCGTCCTCACTGATCCCGCTCATCGGGCAACCTCGGTGACGATCCTGGCCACCGTGTCGGCAGCGTCGCGATGGCCTGCGCCTGCCGCGGCGCGGCTCATCTCGGCGAGTCGAGCAGGGTCGAGCAGCAGCGGAATCACCTCATCGATCACGTATTTCGGGGTCAGGTCGGCGTCGGCGACAATTCTGCCACCTCCCTGGGCAACCACGGGCCTGGCATTGAACTCCTGCTCGCCGTTGCCGTGCGGCAGCGGCACGTAGAACGCGGGCAGCCCGACCGCCGACACCTCGGCCACGGTCATCGCGCCGGAGCGGCACACCACCGCGTCGGCGGCCGCGTAGGCCAGGTCCATCCGGGACAGGTACGGCACCGCGACGTAGGGCGCGTCCGCGTCGGCGGTGCTCACCTCGACGCTGTTCTTGGGTCCGTGCGCGTGCAGCACCGAGATCCCGGCGGCGGCCAGCTGCGGCGCGGCGCCGGAGACGGCCTCGTTGAGACTGCGCGCGCCCTGTGAACCGCCGAACACCAACAGGACCGGGCCCTCGGCGGGCAGGCCGAAGTGGGCGCGGGCCTGCGCGCGCAGTGCCGGACGGTCCAGTCCGGTGATGGAGTCACGGACCGGGATCCCGACGACCTGCGCGTTCGCCAGTCCGGAATCGGGAACGGCGGCAAGCACCTTCGCGGCCAGCCTGGCGCCGACCTTGTTCGCGATACCCGCCTTGGCGTTGGCCTCGTGCACCACGACCGGAACGGCGCGCTTGCGGCCGAACAGTCCGCCGCGCGCGGCGAGGTAGGCGGGCAGGGCGACGTACCCGCCGAAGCCGATGATCACGTCGGCCTGCACCTCGTCGATGACAGCCCTGGTCCGCTTCACCGAGGCGCGCACCCGGCCGGGCAGGCGCAGCAGGTCGGCCGACGGCTTGCGCGGCAACGGCACCGGCGGGATCAGCTCGAGCGGGTACCCGCGTTCGGGGACGAGCTTGGTCTCGAGACCGCGCTCGGTCCCCAGGGCGGTCACCCGGATCGAATCGTCGAGCTTGCGCAGCGCGTCGGCGACGGCCAACGCGGGTTCGATATGGCCGGCCGTGCCGCCGCCTGCGACGATCACCGACAACCCGGTGCGCGGGTGACTCACCTGGATCTACCTCGTTCTTTCGCGTGTGGCATCGGATAGGTCGGTTCCCATGCTCTGGTCGACCGTAGCGAATTGGTGCCGCGGCTCTGCGGCGTGCGTCGCCTGCGCTCGGCGGGCGGCTGACGGCGGGGCGCCTGGCGTGGGCGTTCGGCTTTGCCGCGCGCGGCGGACTTGCGCGGCGTATCGGCCCTGGCCGGGGTGTACACCTCGGGAATCGGCAGGCGCAGCAGCCGGCTGAGCCTGCCGTCCTGGCCTGCCTGCAACGCCGACACCGCTTCCGGTTCGTGCCGGGCGGCGCTGGCGATGATGCCGAACATGAACAGCGTGATGGCCAGCGACGAACCACCCGCCGACACCAGCGGCAGCTGCAGTCCGGTCACCGGGAGCAACCCGACGACATAGCCGATGTTGATCAGCGCCTGCGCGGTGATCCAGGTGGTGGCGGTGGCGGTGAGCAGGCGCAGGAACGGGTCGACGGAGCGCAGCGCGATCCGGATCCCGGCGTAGACGAACATCGCCAGCAGCGCCAGCACCGCCATACATCCCAGGAAGCCGAGTTCCTCGCCGATGATGGCGAAGATGAAGTCGTTGTGGGAGTTGGGCAGGTAGCTCCACTTGGCGCGGCTCTGCCCGAGCCCGCGGCCGAGAATGCCGCCGTCGGCGAGGGAGTACTTGGCTTGGCGCGCCTGATAATTGACGCCCTGCGGGTCGTCACCGGGGTTGAAGAACGCGCGCACCCGGTCGGAGCGATAGCCGGCCGACAGCGCCAGCACCGACGCGACGACCACCCCGCTGACCATGATCCCGACGAACAACCGCACCGGCAGCCCGCCGAACCACAGCAGCGCCATCAGCACGACGCCCAGCGCGATCGTGGTCGACAGGTTCGGTTCGAGCACCACCAGCAGGCACACCAGCAGCCCGGCGGGCACCAGCGGCACAAGGATGTCCTTGAGGTGGGCGCCGCGCCGCGAGGCCAGCAGATGCGCACCCCACACCACCAGCGTCACCTTGACGACCTCGGACGGCTGGATGGACAGCGGGCCGATGTCGAACCAGCGCCGGGCGCCACCGTGGACGGCGCCGATGCCGGGGATCAGCACCAGCACCAGCGCCAGCACCGAGATGCTGAAGATCGGGAACGACCACTGCCGCAGCAACCGCAGCGGCAGCCGCAGCGCGATGTAGAACGCGACGGCGCCCAGGGCGGCGAACATGGCCTGCTGGATGAACAGCGAGTAGGCCGACCCACCGCCTGCGTAGGCCTCGACACTCGACGCCGACAGCACCATGACCAGGCCGAGCACAGTGAGCAGGGTCGCGATGGTGACGATCAGATGAAAGGACGCGAGCGGACGGGCCAACCAGGCGCCGAAGCGCTCCCCCGCCCATCCCGGCTGTGTCGAACTCCGTCTGCCCCGGCGCCCTACGTGGTTACGCAAGCTGCCTCCTCCGGGCGCTGACGGGTCAGCCGGGCGCGTCTGTGTCATAGCGCCCGCCCGATGTCACCGTCTTCCAGTGCCGTGACCGCGTCCACGAAGCAGCGTCCGCGGTGGGTGTAGTCGTCGTACATGTCCAGGGAGGCACCAGCGGGAGCGAGCAACACGGTGTCTCCGGCGCGGGCCAGGCCCGCCGCCGCGCGGACCGCGCGGCCCATGACCGCCTCGGCACGCTGGGATCTCGACGACTCCATGTCTGCATCGTCTCCCGCATCCAGCTCGATGACCGGGACTTCGGGTGCGTGTCGCGCCAATGCGGCGGCGATCACCGGCGCGTCGGCCCCGAACAGGACCGCGCCGACCAGCCGGTCGCCCACTTCCTCGATGAGGTCGTCGACGCTCGCGCCCTTGAGCAGACCGCCCGCCACCCACACCACGTGCGGGTACGCCATGATCGCGGCGCGTGCGGCGTGCGGGTTGGTGGCCTTGGAGTCGTCGATGAACT
Organism: Nocardia sp. NPDC060259; assembly: GCF_042728775.1. Taxonomy (NCBI): domain Bacteria; kingdom Bacillati; phylum Actinomycetota; class Actinomycetes; order Mycobacteriales; family Nocardiaceae; genus Nocardia; species Nocardia sp. NPDC060259. The sequence goes on along the minus strand of NZ_JBHXAY010000130.1, from coordinate 10,321 downwards.
CGACACCGCCCAGTTCACGCACGAACGCGGTGCGGTGCGGTCCCACCTTGTGCTCGGCGAGGCCTTCCTTGACGAACTGCGGCGCCACGTCGATCGCCCTGGTCAGCGCGGAGGCGGCGAGGGCATCGGCGATGCCTGCCGGGCCCTGCGGGCTGATGTCGGAGGTCTCGGCGAGAATCGCGGCCTTGGTGAACGCGCGATCGAGCAGCTTGCCGTCGACCACGCCCAGCTCGCCGTCGGCGGGCACGCCGATCCGGAAGCCGACCGTGCGCCGCGCCTTGGCCTTGCGGGCCAGCGAGCCCGCGACCGGATCGTCGAGGCCGACGACACCGACCCGGCCGGTCAGCGCACGGGCCTTGGCGGCGGCGTAGGCGTCGAGGCCGCCGTGCCAGTCGAGGTGGTCCTCGGCGACATTGAGCACCACGCCCGCCTCCGGGCGCACCGACGGCGCCCAGTGCAGCTGGAACGAGGAGAGCTCGACGGCGAGCACCTGCGGGCCGGGGTTGCGGCGCAGCGCGTCCAGGATGGGCAGGCCGATATTGCCGCAGGCCACGCTGGCGATGCCCGCGGCGCGCAGGATCGAGTGCGTCATCTGGGTGGTGGTGGTCTTGCCGTTGGTGCCGGTGATCACCAGCCACTTGCGGACCGGACCGTAGATCCTGGCCTGATCGACCCACCAGGCGAACTCGACGTCACCCCAGACCGGGATGCCCTCGGTGACGGCGGAGACCAGCACCGGCGAGTCCGGCCGCCAGCCCGGGCTGGTGATGACCAGCGCGAACCGGCTCAGGTCGGCACGTTCCAGCTCGACGCTGGTGGCGACCTCCAGACCCAGTTCGGCGGCCTCGGCCAGTGCCTTGGCGCCGGAGTCGGTGACCACCGGGTGCGCGCCGATATCGCGCAGCGGTTCGATCAGCGAGCGTCCGGAGACGCCCCAGCCCGCGACGAGAACGTCACGGCCACGCAGGAATTCGAGCATGGGGCCCGGCGAGCGGAGGGCACGGGGAGAGTGTTCGACCATGTTCGTCCTCACCCGACCTGCGAGAGATATTCGCTGTAGAACAGCCCGAGACCCACGGCGGCGGCGATGCCGGCCAGGATCCAGAATCTGATGATCACCGTGGTTTCGGCCCACTTGCTCAATTCGAAGTGGTGATGGAACGGCGCCATCTTGAACAACCGGTTGCGGGTGGTGCGGTACACCGCCACCTGCAGCACCACCGACGCCGCCTCGGCGACGAACAGCGCGCCGATGACGACCATCAGCAGCTCGGTGCGGGTGGTGATGGACAGCCCGGCGAGCATGCCGCCCAGCGCCAGCGACCCGGTGTCACCCATGAAGATCTTGGCCGGCGCGGCGTTCCACCACAGGAAGCCGATGCACGCGGCGGCCGCGGCGGCGCACACCAATGCCAGGTCCAGCGGGTCGCGCACGTTGTAGCAGCCCGCTTCGGGCGCGGTGGAGCAGGCGTTGCGGTACTGCCAGAACGTGATGATCACGTAAGCGCCCAGCACCAGGCTCATCGAACCGGCGGCCAGACCGTCCAGACCGTCGGTCAGGTTGACCGCGTTGGACCAGGCCACCACGAGCAGGCAGACCAGGATGACGAACACGATCGCACCCAGCGACACCGTCGAGATGTCCCGCACATAGGAGATGTGCTTGCTGCCCGGGGTGAGCCCGCTCTCGCCGCGGAACTGGAGCACCAGCACGGCGAAGATGACGGCGGCACCGATCTGGCCGATGTACTTGCCCGCCGCCGACAACCCGAGGTTGCGCTGTTTGCGCAGCTTGATGAAGTCGTCGAGGAAACCGACGACGCCCAGCGCGGTGGTGAGCCCGAGCACGAGCATGCCCGAAGCCGTCGGGCCCTCGGCGTCGTAGCCGATGCCGATCAGATGCGAGCCGAGGTAACCGGCCCACATGCCGATCAGGATGGCGACGCCACCCATGGTCGGGGTGCCGCGCTTGGCCTGGTGGCTGGCCGGGCCGTCGACCCGGATCTCCTGGCCGAAGCCCTGTCTGGCGAAGACCCGGATCAGCAACGGCGTCAACAGGATCGACACCGCCAGTGCGATCCCCGCCGCGAACAAAATCTGCCTCACGACTGCGCCTCGCTGACGCTCGGCTCCGTCGTAAGGCCGATGGCCGCTGTGTTCATGACTCGTTCGCTACGCTCACTCATTGAGCCGTGTTACCTTCCCCTGCCCTGGTCAGGTGCTCGGCGACGGCCCACAGGCCGACCGCCTTCGACGCCTTGACCAGTACCACATCGCCGGTGGCGATCTCGTCGTCGAGCAGCGCGATCGCCGCGTCGATATCGGGTACGAGGACCGACTCCTCGCCCCATGAGCCTTCCATCACCGCACCCTGGTGCATCCCCCGGGATGGCCGTCCGGTGCCGACCACGATCAACCGGTCGACATCCAGGCGTACCGCCAGGCGTCCGATCGCGTCGTGTTCGATCACCGAGTCGTCCCCGAGTTCGCCCATCTCGCCGAGCACGGCCCAGCTGCGGCGCGGCTCGTCGCCCGCCTTGGCCAGGGTGACCAGCGCTTTGAGCGCGGCCCGCACCGAATCGGGATTGGCGTTGTAGGAGTCGTTGATGACGGTGACCCCGTCGGCCGTGGTGCGCACGTCCATCCGGCGCGCCGAGGCGGCGCCCGCGCCCGCCAGCGCCTGCGCGATCGTCGCCAGGTCGGCGCCGCATTCCAGTGCGACGGCGGCCGCGGCCAGCGCGTTGCCGACGTGGTGCTCGCCGTGCACGGCGAGCCGCACCGGCACGGACTGCCCGCCCGCGTGCAGGGTGAACCGGGCGCGGGCCTGCTCGTCGGTGACCACGTCGGTGGCGCGCACGTCGGCGTCACCGGACAGGCCGACCTTCACCACGCGGGCCTCGGTCCGCGACGCCATGGCGGCGACATTCGGGTCGTCGGCGTTGAGCACGGCGAGCCCGTCGGCGGGCAGCGCTTCGACCAGTTCGCCCTTGGTCTTGGCGATCGCCTCCCGACTGCCGAACTCACCCAGGTGCGCGGTGCCGACATTGAGCACGACGCCGATGCGCGGCGGCGCGATGCGGGCCAGCGCGGCGATGTGGCCGGGGCCGCGGGCCGAGAGCTCGAGCGCGAGGAACTTGGTGTCCAGGCCGGCGCGCAACGCGGTCCACGGGTGACCGAGTTCGTTGTTGAACGAGCCCGGCGGCGCGACGACCGGACCCAGCGGCGCCAGCACGGCGGCCAGCAGGTCCTTGGTCGAGGTCTTGCCGGAGGACCCGGTGACGCCGACGACGGTGAGTCCGGTGCGTTCAGCGAGCCGCTGGGTGCTCGCCCTGGCCAGCTCGGCCAGCGCAGCCAGCACGGCGGCGCCGGAGCCGTCGTCGTCGTTGCTCAGCGCGACCGAGGTCGCCGGCACCGAGCCGCGGTCGGGCGCGACGACGATCGCGGGCACGCCGACCGGCCGCGCCGCCAGCACGGCGACCGCGCCCGCGGCGACCGCGGCGGCGGCGTAGTCGTGTCCGTCGGAGTTGGCGCCCGGCAGCGCGAGGAACAGATCGCCGGAACCGATTCGGCGCGAATCGAATTCGACCGAACCGGTCACCAGTGCCTGAGGGTCGGGTACGTCGTGCAGCTCGCCGCCGACGACGTCCGCGATCTCCCGCAGTGTCATCTCGATCATGAAACCGTCAAGTCCTCCGAGTCCGTCTGCGGACTGTGTCGTGTCTGCAGGGCTTCCAGCGCCGCCGCGACCACCTCGCGGTCGTCGAAGGGATGCTTGACGCCCTGGATCTCCTGACCCGCCTCGTGGCCCTTGCCCGCGATGAGCACCACGTCGCCGGAAAGCGCCCAGGCGATGGCAGCGGCGATGGCCGCCGCGCGGTCACCGATCTCGCGGATCTCGCCGCGGTCGGTGGCCGGGAGTTCGTGCGCACCGGCCACCACGGCGGCCCTGATGGCCGCCGGGTCCTCGGTGCGGGGATTGTCGTCGGTGACGATCAGCAGGTCGGCACCGCGTGCCGCCGCCGCACCCATCAGCGGGCGCTTGGCCGCGTCGCGGTCGCCACCGGCGCCGACGACGACGGCCAGCCTGCCGTGCCCAGCCTCGGTGAGGTGACCGCGCAGGGTGGCGACGACCGATTCGACCGCGGCGGGCTTGTGCGCGTAGTCGACGACGGCGAGGAAGTCCTGGCCGCGCTCGACCCGCTGCATCCGGCCCGGCACGTCGACGGTGGCCAGCGCGGGCGCGGCCACTGCCGGATCGACCCCGGCGGCCGCGCAGGTCGCGACGGCGAGCAGCGCGTTGGCGACGTTGTAGCGGCCGGGCAGCCGCAGCCGCACGGTGAGCTCGCCGTCGGGTCCGGCCGCGGTGAACTCCTGCGCACCACCGGTGGCCTGCACGTCACCGGCGACCTGCCAGGTGGCCTGGCCGACGGTCGACACCGTGATCGGCGCGGTCAGCTCACCGGCGAGGCGCGTGCCCCACTCGTCGTCGACACAGATCACCGCGGTGCGCGCGGCGATCGGCGAATCCGCTTCGAAGAGTTTGCGTTTCGCGGCGAAGTAGTCCTCGAAGTCGGCGTGGAAGTCGAGGTGGTCCTGCGACAGATTGGTGAACGCGCCGACCGCGAACCGCACGCCGTCGACCCGGCCGAGCGCCAGCGCGTGGCTGGAGACCTCCATCACGACCGCCTGCACGCCCTGCTCGACCATCGCGGCGAACATCGCGTGCAGCTGCGGCGCCTCGGGCGTGGTGAGCGCGCTGGGCACCCGCCTGCCGCCGATGCGGGTCTCGATGGTGCCGATCAGGCCGGTGGACAGGCCCGCCGCGGCGAGACCCGCTTCCACCAGGTACGAGGTGGTGGTCTTGCCGGAGGTACCGGTGATGCCGACGATGCGCAGCCGGTCGCTCGGGTGGCCGTAGATCTCGGCGGAGAGTTCACCGAGGACGGCGCGCGGCTGCTCGCGCACGAGGACGGGCACGGCCACGTCGCCGATCAGGGCGGCACCCGCGGCATCGGTGTACACCGCCACCGCGCCGCGATCGATCGCGTCGGCGGCGAACCGCGCTCCGTGGGAATTGGCGCCGGGCAGGGCGGCGAACAGGTCACCGGAGCGCACGGCGCTGGACCGTTGCTCGATGCCGGTGATGGTCGTTTCGGTGGTCACCGGAGTCGCCATCTTGGCGCCGGTGAGGTCCAGCAGGGCCTGCAGCGACGTCGACGGCGGCGTGTTCGGCCGGAGCGCGTGCGGGCTGGACTGCGCGGGCACAAGGCTCCTCTCTGAGAGTGATCGAGCGCGTGGGCGAGACGAGCAGTCAGGTTACCGACGCGCGGTGTCGGACGGACAACGCGGGTTGTGCCAAGGCGAAGAGTTAGAGCCCGGCCTCCAGCACCAGCCGCTTGGGCTCCGGCGAGGGTGGCACCCGGTCGCGCTGCAACGCCCAGGAGGCGATGGTGTGGAACAGCGGCGCGGCCGACCCGCCACCAGTGCCGTCGGAGCTGCGGACCGGCGCGTCGAGCATCATGCCGATCACGTAGCGGGGGTTGTCGGCGGGCGCCATCCCGGCGAAGGTGATGTAGAACGACGAGGTCGAATAGCACCGGCAGCCCGGGTCCACCTTCTGCGCGGTGCCGGTCTTGCCCGCCACCTGGTAGCCCTCGATCGCGGCCTGCACGCCCGTGCCCATCTGGTAGCCCATCGGGTCCTTCTGCACCGTCGCCTGGAAGATGGTGCGCAGCGTGCTCGCGGTCTGCGGGCTCACCACGCGCACGCCGTCGGGCTGCAGTTCCTCGGTGCGGGTGCCGTCGGGGGCGATCCTGGCCTTGACGATGCGCGGCGGTATGCGCAGACCGTCGTTGGCGATGGCCTGGTACATGCCGGTCATCTGCAGCGTCGTCATCGAAAGACCCTGGCCGATGGGCAGGTTCGCGAAGGTACCGCCGGACCACTGGTCACGCGCGGGCACCTGGCCAGGGCTCTCCCCCGGCAGGCCGATCCCGGTGCGCTTGCCGAGGCCGAAGCGGTCGACCATGTCGGCGAAGCGGTCCTCGCCCACCCGCTGCGCGAGCATGAGAGTGCCCACGTTGGAGGACTTCCCGAAGATGCCGGTGGTCGTGTACGGCGCGGTGCCGTGCTGCCACGCGTCGTTGACGGTGACGCCCGACATCCGGATCGAGCCGGGCACCTGCAGTACCTCGTCGGGGGTGGTCAGGCCGTATTCGATGGCGGCCGCGGCGGTGACGATCTTGTTCACCGAGCCGGGCTCGAACGGTTCGGCGACCGACGGGTTGCTCATGTCGGCCGAGGCCCAATGCTGTGGTCCCAGTGCGGGATTGAAGGTGTTGTCGTTGGCCATGGCCAGCACCTGACCGGTCTTGGCGTCGAGCACCACCGCCGAGGCCGAGGACGCGCCGGACAGCTGTTTGGCCTGCTGTACCTGCTGCTGGACGAAATACTGCATGTCCTCGTCGAGCGTCAGTTCCACACCGTAGCCGTTGACCGCGGGCTGCTGGTCGCGGTAGCTGCCCGGGATCACCGCGCCGTCGGAGCCGCGGTCGTAGGTGCGTGAACCGTCGGTGCCCGCGAGCACCGAGTCCAGCGCCGATTCCAGGCCGATCTGGCCGTGCCCGTCCCAGCCGGTCGCGCCGACGACATTGGCCGCCAGCGCCCCACCGGGGTATTCGCGCAGGTCCTGGCGTTCCTGGCCGACCTCGGGGTACTTGGCGATGATCTCCGAGGCCACCCGTGGATCGACATTGCGCGCGAGGTAGGTGAAGGTCTTGTCGCTGCGCAGTTTGTCCAGCAGCTCTTCTTCCTTGGGCGCTGCCGCGCCGAGCTTGTCGTGGACGAACTTCGCGATGTCCTTCAGCCGCTGCTCCGGATCGGGCGCGCTCGACTTGGCCTTCTTGGCGTCGGCCAGCTGCTGACGCACCCGGACCGGCTGGAAGGTCAGCGCTTTCGCGGTGATGGTGAACGCGAGCCGGTTGCCGTTGCGGTCGGTGATCGGGCCGCGCACGGCGGCCTCGGTCTCCTTGGTGGTGCGCTGCGACGCCGCCTGCGCCGAGAGCGCGGGCGCGGCGATGCTCTGGATGTAGAGCAGCTGCAACGCCACCACCGCCAGCGTGGCCAGCAGGGTGACCCGGCCGACGCCGAGGCGCAACCGGATCGGCCGGTCCGGCGAGAGCGAGCCCGATCGGCGGGCCCTCGACGAGACCGGCCCGCGTCGCCGTGGCGACGCGGGCCCGCTCTGCCTCATCGACCGCCCTCCGGGGCGACGATCTGCGGCGCCTCACTCGGTGGCCGGGCCGCGGGACTCGGTAGCCCGGCCGCGACTCCTGGTGCGGGCGGCGGCGTGTCGGCCTGCGCGCCCTGCTCGGCGGGGGCGGTGACGTCGACCCGGTCGGGCACGGTCACCGGCGCGGGGGCGGCCTGCGCGGGCGCTTGGCCGTCCACCGGCGCTCGACCGGCCGCGGGTGCCATCGGCGCCGGAGCTTGGCCGTCCGCGGGAGCGAGCGGCGCGGGAGCTTGACCGTCCGCGGCCTGATCGGGCGCTACCGCTTCGACCGGAGCCGGGGCGAGCGGCGCGGGCGCCGGTGCCGCCGCGGGCTGGGGCGAGACCGCGGGCGCCTGAGCCGGAGCGCCTGCGGCGGGACCCGATGCGGGGGCACCACCTTGGCCGGCGGGCGCGGCGAGGGCATTCCCCGGCCCTGCCGGACTCGGGAGCGTGGCGCCCGGCTGCACCGGAACCACCCGCTCACCCTGTGCCTGCACGTGTCCAGGGGGCGGACCGCTTGGCGTCGTGGTCGGCGGACTGTTCAGCGGCGGCGCCGGCGCGCCCTGCGCGGGCGTCGGCGTGCCGATGACGGTGACCTCCCCACCGGGACCGAGCACCAGGCGGGCCGGGTCCTTGGCGGGGATCATGCCCAGTTCTCTGGCTCGCGCCGCCAATTCGGGGGCGGAGTCGGCGGCGGCGACCTCGCGCTGCAGCGCGGCCCGCTCGTCGGCGAGTTTGCGGTTGACCGCCCTGGCGTCGCCGAGCTGGTAGCTGTCCTCGGCGGCGCGGGTGGTCAGCAACAGGGTGAGGGCGAGGCCGCAGCCGAGCAGTCCGATGATGGCGGTGACGAACGGGATCCGCCCGGCCATCGTGGATGCCCGTTCGGGCAGCTCGATGCCGTCGAGCAGTTGCTCCCTGGTGCGCTTGCGCGCGTAGGCCCGCTGTGCGGCACCGGACTTCACCCGATCGGCCGCCTCGACGCGACGGGCCGTACGCCCCGGCACTGCGACGGTGCTCGTCCGCACGCTCATCGTGTCCCCTCCTGTGTCCTCCCTGACCTCTCCGCGATCCGTTCGGCCGCGCGCATCCGCACCGGCGCTGATCGCGGGTTGACCTCGATCTCGGACTCGGTCGCTTTCTCCGCACCCCGGGTCAGCATCCGGAATTCCGGTCCCATGCCGGGCAGTTCGACCGGCAGGTCCATCGGTGATCTGGACACGATGCGTGGCGCGAACTCCTGCTTGACCAGCCTGTCCTCCAGCGACTGGTACGACATGACGCAGATCCGCCCGCCGACGCGCAGCGAATCCAGGGCCGCGGGCAGCGCGGCGCGCAGCGAGTCGAGCTCGCCGTTGACCTCCACCCGCAGGGCTTGGAACGTGCGCTTGGCCGGATGACCACCGGTGCGCCGCGCCGCGGCCGGGATGGTGTCGTAGAGCAGCTCGACCAGCTCGGCGCTGGTGGTGAACGGCTTGACCGCGCGCCTGCGCAGCACCTCGGAGGCGATCTTGCCCGCGAACCGTTCGTCGCCATAGGTTTTCAGCACCCTGGCCAGGTCGCCGTGGCTGTAGGTGTTGAGCACGTCGGCGGCGGTCGGGCCGGTGGTCGGGTCCATCCGCATGTCCAGCGGGGCGTCGACGGAGTAGGCGAAACCGCGATCGGCCTCGTCGAGCTGCATCGACGACACCCCGAGGTCCATCAGAATCGCTGACACGGAACCGATCTCGGGCAGCCCGGCCTCGCTCAGCGCGTCGGCGATCCCGTCGTAGCGGGTGTGCACGAGGGTGATCCGGTCGGCGTAGGGCGCGAGCCGCTCGCCTGCCAGTTTCAGCGCGGTGGTGTCACGGTCGAGCCCGACCAGGTGCGCGTTCGGATAGGTGCGCAGGAAATGTTCGGCGTGCCCGCCCAGGCCGAGGGTCGCGTCGATGTAGACCGCGCCCGGTTCGCTCAGCGCGGGGCCGAGCAGTTCGTCGGCGCGTTGGAGCAGGACCGGCACATGACGGGGGTTCTCGGTGTCATGGTTCACCTCGACCTCCCGGGATACTGCCTCGCGTCGCAGACGGGTCGCCTTGCCACACAGTGCTTTTCGAATGAGATTGCGGTCTGAATGAAGCTGCTCCACCGCCCTTGCGATGGAACCGGCGAATGCGTCGAGGTCTCTGACCGAGGCGCGGCACCTGGCGTCGGGGAAGTACGTCAGGGTCCACGCCCGGGCAGAGGCCTCGCAGCACTCGCGTGCTCCGGGCTAGAAGATCCCGCCCAGCGACTCGTCTCTGGCTTGCGCGTAGTCCTCCTCGTGCTCGGCGAGGTAGGACTCCCACGCCTGCTTGTCCCATATCTCGAGGAAGTCGACGGAACCGATCACCACGCAATCGCGCGTGAGATTCGCATAGCGTCGATGGTCCGGCGACAGCGTGATCCGGCCCTGTGCATCCGGACGTTGCTCGTCGGTGCCCGCCGCCAGCGCTCGGACGAAAGCCCTTGCCTGCGGGTTGCTTCGAGACGCTGCCGCGGCCCGCCGCGCGAGCGCGGTGAACTCGTCTTTCGGATACACGGCCAGGCTGTGGTCTTGACCTTTCGTGACCATCAACCCTCCCGCCAGATCGTCTCGGAACTTCGCAGGCAACGTCAGTCGCCCTTTGTCGTCCAATCGGGGGGTGTAGGTACCGAGAAACATCTCGGCCACCTCCCTACTGGATCACCTCGCCGTACGGCCTCTCCTGTAGTGCGCGACCCACATTACCCCACTTTCCCCCACTTTCAATCGAAACCCCGGGTGATCCTGCTCCCCGCCAACGCAATTCCGCAGGTCATGTCAGCTATCACCGAGATTCGGGGTTATCGCGTGTTCGGGCAACCCGCGCGGGTCGGCAACCTGCGGTTCCGACAACGTTCAGCAAACATCGCAGGTGCGACCGGCATCGGCGCGCGCCGGACGCCCGCGCGGGGGCAGGGTGGGGAACGGTGGGGAAGGTGGGGGAACCACCCTGAACACAGGTCCGACGGGCGGCCGGACCCTGCGGGTCGCCTCGTACGGGCCGCTTGTGGGGG
>NZ_JBHXAY010000129.1:0-17244 GCF_042728775.1 Nocardia sp. NPDC060259 | reverse complement strand
GCTCCCCCATCTGGACTCGAACCAGAAACCTGCCGATAAAAGGGGCAAGTTCGCATCGGCGCAGGTCACAGCGTTGGAAGATCTGCGGCGGCGCTCGCCGGGCATCCTGCCTATGCGGCAGGTGGAGGCAGCATGAGCACCGCATTGGATGTGACCCTTTTCACTTACGGTGACCGTGATTCGCTCTCGCGTGAGGCGCTGGCGAAGATCCTGGGCGATGCACACCGGCAGGCGGCGGCGGAGCACCCCGACGACCGGCGCGCGCGCCAGACGTTCGAGCTGGCCTACATCCGGGCGTCGCTGGGGTGGGACGCAGCACAGCAAGGTTGGCGACACGTAGGTGAAAACAAACCTGGCGTACGGAATGGTTCGCCGGGTGGTTGCCCCACCCTGAGCGAATGACCAGAACGTTACGCAGAATTCCTGATGGGTGGGTGAGCGAAGTCATCGACTGGCAAGCCGCGTTGTGTGCGGGTGGAGCACCGAAATCCACTCGGACAACGCGGCTTTCGCATATCCGTGGGCTCGCCCACGGAGTCGGGGGCGAAGTCGGTCCGTGGCAAGTTGCCCCGGATGCACTGGTGCAGTGGGCCGGGCGGCAGGAATGGAAGATCGAAACCCGCCGTTGCTTCCGGTCGTCCGCGCTGCACTTCTACCGGTGGGGTGTCGACTCCGGGAGAACTGAGTTCAACCCGGCCGATCGGCTGCCACGGGTGCGCGAAGCCGATCCGGTCGCGCGGCCCGCACCCGAACAGATCTACGCCGAAGCGCTGGCGCGGGCCGATCCACGGGAACGGCTCATGCTGCGGCTCGCAGCGGAATGCGGGATGCGTCGGGGCGAGGTATCCCGCGTCCACAGCAATGACCTGATTCAGGCGCTCGATGGTTGGTCGCTCATCGTGCACGGCAAGGGTGGCAAGGAAAGGGTCATCCCGTTGCCTGACACGCTCGCCGCGGAGCTGCGGGCGCTGCCCTACGGGTACGCGTTCCCGGGCAACGACGGCGGGCACCTGTCGGCGGATTGGGTGGGCAAGCTCATCGGCCGGTTGATGCCGGGCGTGTGGACCATGCACACGCTCCGGCACCGGTTCGGCACGCTGGCCTACAGCGTCGACCGGGACATCCTGGTCGTTCAGGCGTTGCTGGGTCACGCGTCACCGGTGACCACGCGGCGGTATGTCCGGGTGCCGGATGAGGCGCTACGCCGGACGGTTGTCGCTGTCGGCCGGATCGCGTAGGCCGCACACACAGGAACCCCCACTACCGCAACGGTAGTGGGGGTTCCTCTGTGAACGGGGCGCGGTCAATCGCCGATCGCGCGCAACCCGTTCGGGTGAGCGTCCATCCACCTACGGATGACGGCGTCTACTTCGGCCTGCGTCGAGTTCGACCGGTCCCGGTCCTGCTCGCGTAGCCCGTCAACTACGCGCTGCATGGTTTCGGCGTCGGCCCGTGTTGCGTCTCGCATGATCCTGTCCGCCTCTCTCACGGCTTCACGTTCGATCCAGCTGCGGCCCCACACGAACCGCCAACGTCCGCCCATCGTGTCCCCTAGAGGGTCAATATTGTCGGGACGATTCTGTCCCCCTGTTGGACAGTGAAGCACGAGACACGCTGTGTTGGACAGACAATCGGGGGTACCCTCTGGACACTGTTGTACGGACAGATTCGTCCAACGGAGGGACAGGAAAACAGGACATGACCAGCATCGGCGGGAACATGTACGCCAGGCGCACGGCGCTGAAGATCAGCAGGGCAGCACTGGCAAGGGCCCTTGGCACCAACGAAACTCAGGTGAAGCGCTGGGAGACACAGACGTCCCCGCCGTCCGATCTCCTGGTGTCCATCGCGAAGGCGCTGGACTTCTCGGTCGGCCAACTTCTGGGCATGATGCCGATCGGGTTGGACATGTCGGGCAAGTGGAACGCGGTGTGGCAGACCAGCCGTCGCGGTCAGCCGAACATCAACACTCACGAGCTCGAGGCGACGCACGCGGGCGAGTTCGTCAACTTCCGAGCAACCGGCGACTACGGCTGGAATTCAGACCAGCAGCTCTACGGCACGTCATTGGCGGGCACGTACCGCGCGGTGGAGGTCGACCGCCACGAACACGGCTCGCTGTACTTCGTCCTCGGTCACACCGGCGACGCTGCCATCGGCCGATGGTCGGGGCAGTGGACAGACGGAATCCTTGGCGGCGGGTTCGGCGTGCTCGCCCGCGACCCCGTGCGCGCAGAACTGCTACTCGAATGGCTCATGCGTCACACCGGCCCGATAACCGAATTCCCGGAGGTCTAACCATGTCCCAGTCGGACAACGAACCGTACTTCGACGCAGCGCACAAGGCGTTCGTCGGCAATCACGCCGAGACGCTGCGTGAACTGACGCCAGAGGAGCGCGAAGCGGTGCGCGCCCAGCAAGAGCGCACGCGCGAAATCGGGGAACTCGGCGGGCGCGCCGACACGTAGCGGTCCGCTTACGGTCCGGTGCCGATAAACGGACTGGGCTCTGTGACCTTGTGAAACGTGCTCGCCGGCCTTGCTCCGCAGCGAGGCCGGCGAGCGCGTGCGGTCCGCTTACGGCGCGGCGCGGAGGTAGGTCATTTTGAACCGGCCGCGCACGGCGCCGCCCCACATCGTCCCGCCACCGTTTAGCGCGCCGCCGCTGTCCTGGGTGACCAGCAGCCGCAGCACGTTGCCCGCGGCGAGGTTGAGCACCCCGGATACCTGACCGATGTTGTCCCAGCTGTTCGCGGACTCGGCGCGGGCGAGCACGGTCCCGGCCGAGCCGGTGTTGTTCAGGGTGACTTTCAACGCGCGGCGCCCGTTGGCGTTGGCTGCCCACGGCCACATTGCTTCGACCAGGTACAGGCCGGGCGCGCGGACCGTGAGCCCGGTCGCGTTGGCCTGAATCTGCCCGCCGGGCAACGTGTCCCAATCGGTGGCGTTCCAGGACACCACCGCGTCGGCGGCGTTGGCGACGCTGACCGCCGAGGACCGCGACACCGCCGCGGCGGGCAGGCTCGAGGCGGGCGGGACGCTGAGTGCGTTCAGGACGTCGTCGACGCGTCCGGCGAGCGCGCCGATGGTGGCGGCGCCGTCGGCAATCGGTTCGGTCGGCAGCGGGTAGGGGATCTGGTATTTGGGGGTGTAGGCGGGCATGTCGGCACCTCACGCGGGGTTGTAGACGGTCGGGTCGTCGAAGTAGCGAAAGTCGTTCCAGGTGATCGAACGGGCCAGCTTGAAGTCGTCGGGCCGCTGCCACCACATCCACGACACCAGCTGGTTCCAGCGCATCGGCGTTACGGCGTTGGTGCGCCAGATCGTCGACAGGCGGCAGGTGATGCGCCAGCGCCCGTCGACGTGGCCGATGGTCCCGCCGATGATGGCGAACACCGGGTGGTGCGCCGGGGTCCACGCGGCGAACTGCGACCCGGACACGTACGCCGCGGCCTGCGTCTCCCCGGCGAGGGTGAGCGCGCGGGCCTGCGCGACGGACAGGAAGCCACCGCCGGTGTATCGGGTATCGAGGGTGACCGGTGGGTGCCGCGGTGAGGCGCCCTCGTGTTCGGCGCGGGCCAGCACTGCGGCGATCATCGGGTCGATATGGACGCCGTCGTCGATCCAGGAATCGAACGTGAGCGTGCGGCGTCCGTTCGCGTCGCCGGATGGAATTTCGACCACGGTTGTCCAGTCGTTGAACCCGGCCGTGTTGTCCTTCCATGTAACCTCACACCGGGTCACCACCGAGTTCGGCCCCGCGGACAGTGCCGGGTCGTCGGTGGTGGTCTGCGCGCCCGGTAGCGCGATTCCGTGGTATGTGACGCCGTCGTATTGCGTCGAGGACGGAAATAGGTAGATGGCATCCCCGGCTATGTGGGTGAAATACACGCCGACCGCGTACGCGCGGCGGAACAAATGGCGGCACACATTCTGATCGGGAATGTAGGAGAACGTGTCACCCATCGAATAGTAGAACTCTTCGGTGAGGCGCCGCAGATCGCGCCCGCCGACGTCGAGCGGCCAGCACTGGATATTCACGCTGCCCGGGAAGAAATAGAATTCGTCGATTTCGGCCGGTGCCGCCATGTCGGCAATTCGGTTCGCGCGCACGATCATCGTTTCGCGCGGCCATGTTTCCGGGGCGGCCAGGATGTTGCCGAGGTCGGCATCACGACCGGCCGCGGTGAACGCAATTACCCATTGCCCGGGGCGATCGGTGGGCCGGGCGGTGGCGGCGGTGACCCGGCCGCGGAAACAGACCTGGTCGGCCACGCCGTCGGCAGACCACCCGATGGTCACCCGACGGCCGAGGACGGTACGCGCCGAGATCCGATCCGCCCACGTGCGCGTTCGGTCGACGATCGAGAACGCGACGGTACCCGGGCGGCTGTGTGCCATGTAATCGTCACGGCCCCAAGTGATTTCGAACCCGTCGAGGACGACCGGGGCGAACCCGACGGCGGCGCCGTCGCACCGGATACGGTCGCCGTCGACCTCTACCCACGGTTTCGGATCGAACGCCATCAGGCACCGAGCCTCAGGTCGACCGCGGCGGCAGCGCCGACGGTGCGGTCACGGCCGGTCAGAATGTTCTTGATCTGCTGCGCGGTGGCCTGCGGGTCAATCGCGCCGGTGACGTTCACGCTCACGTTCGTGACGTAGATCGGTTGCGACCCGCCACCGATGACCGCGCCCAGTGATGGCGACGGCGCGGCGGCGGTGAGCTCGGGGTACCCGGCCGCGAAGCCCATCGGCGAGGGCGGCAGGAACCGGAAAAGGCCGGCTGCGGGCGGGACGCCGACCAGCTGCGGCACCGCGGCCGAACCGAACATGTCCGACAGCCACCCCGGCGGGGACGGGAACCGGATATTCGACAGCGCGTTTATCAGGTTCTGTACGAATCCGATAATCGTATTGATCGCGCCGCCCACCAGGTCGATAGCGCCGCGAATCGCATTCCACACAGATTCGCCGATCGACCGGAAAGTCTCGAACGTGGCAATCACGTTGTCGATGGCGCCGGACACCACCGAAACGACGGCGCCGATTACCGCCGACACCACAGCCGAAATGGCATTCCACACCGCCGACCACACCGCCGAAATCAGATTCCAATATCCGACGATCGCGGAGACCACGCCGGAAATAACCGCCGACACAATCGCAATGTACGTTTGCACCGCGGCCACGATGAATTGCCACACCGCGACGGCAGCGTCTTTAATCCAATTCCAGGCAGCAACGGCAGCGGCCGACATCGCTTTCCAGATCGTCTGGAACCATGTCGTTTTGGTGGCGATCAGGACGATTACCGCGATCAGTGCGACGACGGCCAGGATTATCAGGCCGATCGGGTTCGCCGACATGGCGACGTTCCAGGCCCATTGCACCGCCGTCGCGATCTTGCCCGCGTTGCTGTAGAGCAGCATCACGGTGTTGTAGGCGGCCTGCGCGGCAAGGGCGATCTTGGCGCCGAGCGCGATGGCCAGCAGCGTGGGCGCCATCGGGGCAAGGGCCACGGCCATCGAGGCGAGCAGCGGCGCGACGGCGGCGAGCACGGTCACCCACGGAGTGAAGGCCGACACCAGCGCCGGGACGATGGGGGCGAGATTCTGTATCACCTGCGCGAGCGCGGGAAACACGACGCTGGCCATGTTGGCTATTCCGGGTGTCGCCTGTTGGACGGCAGCGCCGACCGCGGTGAAGGCTGGGGCCATCGACTGCGAGACGATCGGGCCCAGCTGGCCCATCAGCCCGAGGACGGGGCCGAGCACGTTCCCGATGTTGGACAGCGTCTGCCCGATCGTGGAGAAGACGCGTTCGATCTGCTCGGGGGTGATCGCGGCGAGCTTGGCGGCGATGTTGTCGAGGAACCCGCCGACCGCGGGGCCGATGCGGGCGAACACGGTCGAGGCGGTCGCGCCGAACGTCGTCAGTCCGGCCGTCAGGTTGGCCACGCCGGGGCCGATCGCGGCGATGAACGACCGCGAGTTCGCGATCATCGTCTGAAGCGCGCCGGTCGGCAGCTTGGCGGCGATCCCTGAGAACATCGTCCCGAGTTCGGTGGCGAGCCCGGCCAGCTGCGGTTGCAGCGTGCCGAGCAGCCCGCCGAGCGTGCCGAACGCTGGCACCAGCGCCGTCGAAAAGCTGTCTGTCACAGCCTGTTTCAGTGACCGCATGGCGAGCAGGAACGGCGCCATGCGTTCGCCGATCATCTTGTTGAACGCGATGTCTGCGTCCTTGAATTGCTTGTTGAACTCCCCGGCGGCGTCCGACAGACCTTTCATCCCCATTTTCAGCACGAGCAGCGCCGGGGCGAGCGTGCCGATGGCACCGGCCAGACCGGCGCCCAGCGCCGCACCGATCGCGGCACCGGCCGCGACCGCGGTGGTACCCAGTGCCGACAGGATGCCCAGCAGCGGCACCGCGGCCAGGACCAGCCGCCCCAGTGCCTTGTACAGATTCAGGACCGCGCCCACGCCGGACGCGACCGCGCGCAGCACCATGATGGCCGAGGCGAGCCGGGCGATATCGCGGGCGGCCTTCGCCGCGGCCTGCCCGGTGACCCGCATGGCCAGCGCGAGTTTCAGCAGTGCGGCGCGGACCGGGCCGGGCAGGATCGCGAACAGCGCCGCGGCCACGGTGCGCGCCTTGGCGGCCAGCGACCCGGCCGCACCGGCGGCGAACTTGAGCGCCGCCGATGAGGCGATGGCCTTGCGCGCCAGCAGCGCCAGGGCGACGCCGCCGTATTGGGCGACGGTGGAAATGGTCGAGATGTTGCGGGCGACGAACAGCGCCGCGGTTCCGGCGGTGACGACCGCCGAGGACATGCGGCGTGCGGCGTCGGCGGTCCGGCGCATGGCCGACTGTGCGCCGGACCCGTCGCCGGTGATCCGCACCGCGAGGATTGCCGTACTCGCCAACGTTCCTACCTCCTGCGCTTGGCCTCTTCGGCCTGGTCGTGGAGCACTTGCACCGCGGTAGCGATCACCTCGTCAGATTCGGCAAGCCATTGCGCGACAGTGCAATTCGTCGCGACCGCCAGTTCGACGATCAGGCGTTCGACGGTGCCCGGTTCGTAGGGTCCACCGGTTCGGCCTCCTCGAGGACGACCACGGCCACGTCGTTGCCGAACTCGTCGAACGATCCGGCGTAGTGGCCGAGGCGCCGCAGCACGGCGAACCCCAGGAAGTTCTTGTAGGTGGTGATGTCGTCCTGCATCGGCTCCCACTTGTGGCGGCGGCGGGTGCTGGCGTACAGCATTTCGTCGGCCACGGTGGTGGGCAGGTTCTCGTACTCGGTGCCGTCGACCATGCCGACCGATACATAGGTGCGCTGAATTGCCATGTGACTAAATGCCTTTCACAGTGTCGAGAGTGCGGGTGACGTGGCGTTCGTAGCGTGAGACCCACGCCGGTTCCGACGATTGCGCGGCCACGGTGACGAACGGGCGGGCGGAGATGGCGCGAGCGGGCCAGCCCCAGTGGATGACTCCGGCGTAGGGCAGGGCGGAGGTGACGGCGGCGGTTTTCGGTCCCCACACGCCGACCGTCAGCGACGCCGACAGGCGGCCGGTGCGCCGCGGTGCGAGTCCGCGCGCCGCCGCCAGGGTCGAGGCGGCGGCGGCGCGGGCCGGGGCCGACAGCTCACCCATCCGCGACGCCGCGGCGTCGAGGGTGGCGGCGAGCTGCCGGTCTCCGTAGATGTGCACGCCGATCATGGCGTGGTCGTCATCACCGGGTCGCCGACGACCGGGAATTCGAAATCGCTTGTCGGCTTGGTCTTCACATCACCGCCGACCGAAAGCGGCCGGACCACAATCGAGCCGGTGAACGCGGTACCCGCCGCGGTCGAGGGGGTGAACGAGAACGGCTGTGTGCTGCCCGCGTTGGTCCAGGTCCAATCGACGACGCCGCCGTCAGCCAGGTCCTGAATCGCGGTGCCGGTCAGCTTCCACGACGTTTTCTGTTCGCCGGGCAGGGTGTCACCGCACAGCGTGGGCAGATCGTCGTCAGCGTCGAACTCCGGTTCCAGGACGGCGTTGGTGATCTGGCACGAGATGTCCAGCGCGGTACCGACCGGGCCGAGGGTGAGGGTGCCCGGTCCCATTTTGTAGCTCTTGACAGGCATTTCTGTTGCCTCCTAGCAGGTTTCGAGTTCGGTGGTGACCCGGAACGCGGGGAGCGGGGCCGGGGTATCGGGGAGCGCCAGCGATTCGGCCAGCGAGGTCGGCGCGTCCGGATCGACGACCGACAGCACGACATCGAGCATTTCCGACAGGACTTTCAGCGCGGCCGGGGTGCCGTTGTCGGGGGCGATCAGCCACAGATCGACGGTGACGGTGCCACCGGCGAGGATGTCGTGGGTGATCTGGCGCGGGGAGATCCAGACCGCGGGCGGGTTGACGTTGCGCGGGTCGATCGTGACGCGCAATCCGGCCTCGTCGATCAGGTCGACCAGTTCGTCCAGCAGCACGGGCAGCGGGGTGCTCATCCGACCGTGGGCCGTTCGTAGGCGCCGAGCCCGAGCAGCGCGGCGATATCGGGATCGTTGCGCGAGACGTAGACCGGGCCCAGCTCGCCCAGCGACTCCACACCGCTGGGCGAGTTGCGACGCCGGTAGACCCGTGCGGCGAGCATGACCGCGCCCTGTTCCTGATTCGCGGGCCACCCGCCTGCGGCAATCGCTGCGGTGCCGAACCACAGCGCCACAAGCGCATTCACGGCGCCGACGACATCGGTGATCAGGTCGTCGTCGGCGGTGTCGGTGACCCGTAGGTGTGCCTTGACCGCGGGGACGGTGCAGGCGGCGGGGATAGGTGCGGTCACGGTCGCCTACCTCACGGGGTCGGGGTGTAGTTGACCGACACCAGCGCGCCGTCGTCGTTGAGCAGCGTGGCGAAGTAGCCGAACACCGCGGCGTCACGGCCGCCGCGGGCCAGGTCGACCGCCTCCACACGGATCGGCGAGCCTCCCAGTTCGTACCAGGTCGCGGCAGGCTTGGCGCCTACGATCACCTTGCCCGCGGGGACCAGGTTCGACGGGGTCAGCCGCGACGGGGTGAAGCTGAACAGCTCGAGCCACGCGGGCACGTCGAGGTCTGTCACCTTCATCAGGTCGAGGTAGTCGCCGGGGTTGACCAGTGCGAACGTGGCGGTTGCACGGCGCGGGCCGTACTTGATTGCGTGGATGCCGAGTGCGACCGCCTCGAGCAGCGACGGCGCCGATTCCGGGGTCACCCCGTCGGACTCCATCACCGGGGCCGCGTTGGTGGTGACGAACGTGGCGGCCTTATGGTCGGACACGACCGCGTAGCTTTCGGCCATCGCGGCCCAGTAGGACCGGATGAACTCGTGGTCGTTGAAATCCCAGAACTTGCGGTCGATGTCGTGACCACCGGCGAGCCGTTCCGCTTCCGTCGAAACCAACTCGGTCGCAACGGGGTTCGTCGGAATCTCGGTCTTGTTGCCCGCGTAGGTCGCGACGGTCGGCCTGGTGACCCAGCGCCACCCGGTGACCTTCCAGTGCGACAGTGGCCGATTGGTGAGCAGCGGCACGATTTCGCGCTGGTAGGCCACGCCGTCCCACAGCTCACCCACCCAGCCATCCGGGGACACCCACGGGTTGGCCGATCGGGTGATGTCGGCCAGGGCCGCGGTGATGGTCAGGTCCCCGCGGCGGGCGGCTTGCAGAGTGTCCAGCACGTTGTCCATCGACATCGGCCGCGGTGCGGTGGTGGTCGGCAGACCGACCGGCGCCGCGGCTGCGGTGATCTCCGGTCCGTTTTCGGCCGGGGTCGCCGGGGCGATGACCGGGGCCGGAGCGGTCGCCGGCGAACCCGGTACCGCCGGTGCCGGTCCGGTTACGTCGGCCGGTGCGGTCGTGGTTTCGATCTCGGGGGGCATGGCGTTCTCCTGGTGTGAGGCGGTCACGTCGGTGACGCGGGCGTCATCGAACGCGGGGATAGGGACCAGCGCGACGGCGGACAGCTGAGCACTGGTCACGGTGCGTCGGTCCGGCGACAGCTGGACATTGACCAGTTCGACCGAGAGCGCGTCACGGACACCGCCCGCGGCGTCGGCGAGCGCCTGGTCTCCGTCTGCGCCGGGGCCGACGCGAAACGACATCGTGAGCGCGCCGCCCGCGTCGTGGGCGGCGGTGGCGTAGCCGACCGGGGTACCGCCCGCGTTGGAGTGATCGCGGAACAGCTTCACCCGCTTGAGGTCGGCCGGAATCTGAACGGCACCGGCGGCGACGGTGACCGGTCCGGCCGAGGTGCGTCCGGTCACCCCGTAGGGCAGCACGGCGCCGGTGATGGTGCGCCCGGCCGAATCCGCGGACAGGTCCGCCGCGGCGGGGGTGGTGGTGAGTTTGTTCATCGTGCGTCTCTCCGGTGTCGGCCGGGGTCATTGGTGGCGGCGAGCAGCGGCATGGCGTGGCTGAGCCACTGGTCTACCTCCGGAATCGCCAAAACTCTTGTGACAACGGCATTTCCGGCAAGCGCGGCGGCGATGACGACCGCGGCCCAGGTCTGCCCGAGGTGGGAGACCAGTAGCGGGACCAGTGGGCCCAGTCCGACCAGCGTTGCCGCCGTCGACCGGGTCGCGGCCCGGCCGGGGTGCGCGCACTGCGTCGGCTGGGCATCGGTCATTGCCTCGTCAGCTCCCGGTGAGCGCCGCCGGTGACGGCGCGGGCCTGCATGGCGTTGGTGACCGAGATCAGCAGCCACGCGACCGCACCGACCGAGATCAGCGCCGTGCAGGCGACCGCGAACGCGAGGATTGCGAACCACATCACCGGGCCGCCCCCTGCTCGTCGATCTTGGTTTCGATGTCGGTCAGCCGGTCGAGCACGGCGGGCAGTGTCGACCGGTGCAGTTCCTCGATCTTGCGGTCGATCTCGAGGACGAAATCGGCCAGCGGCGCGGCGTAGTTGCTGCCGGGCACCTTCGATTTGTAGACGGGTTCGGACACGGTGGGTTCCTCCTGATAGACGCCGAGGTATCCGGCGGACAGATCGGCGGCGAGCTGCGCCAAGCGCGGATCACCGGGCCGCACAGCGATTTCGGTGTGCATCTCGTCGACCGGCGAATCCCAGTCGCCACCCCACGCGAGGACGCCGCGGAACTCGTCGAGCATCCGGTGTACTTCGGCGCGCTGGTGATGGGGCATCGTGTGCGCCCGGAAGTGCAGTGTCGAGGCGTTGAGGTCGACCGCGGTCCCGGACAGGTGGCAGCTCGTGGGGTGGTCGTTGGTGGCCGACCAACCCCAGTAGTCGCGCGGCTTGAACGTGTCGATAGGCCGAATTCGCTTGTGCCACAACGAAGCCCATGCGTTGAGCACAGTGGCGACGTCACCGGCGCGGATTTCGATGCGGACATCGCGGGTGCCGGGGACCAGTGCGCGGACCAGTTCGCCGGTGCCGATGAACGGCCATCCGTTGTATGAGGTCATCGGGGGTTCTCCTGCGGTTGGGGTGCCGCGCCCGGCGGCACGGGGGCGGTGTCGCCGGGCGCGGGTGCTGCGGGCCGGGTGGGGGTCGGCCCGCCGTCGTCGGGCGGCGCGACGGCACGGGCGCCGGGGCCGACGAAGTTCTCTGCGTCGAACTGGACGCGTTGGCCGCGTGGGCACATGTCGTCCATGCCGAGCCGCGCGGAGATGGCCGACATGTACGGCGCCAGGCCGTAATCGACCAACTCCTGATTGCGGCTCTCAGTCGTCGAGTACGTCAGCGATGCACTGTTCGGGGATGCGTCGATCATCACCGCGGGCACGCCGACAGTGCGGGCCACGTCGACCGCGGCGGCGTTGCGGCCGTCGATCAACAGGTGTTCGTTCGCCGCGCCCAGCTCGCGAACCTCGATACTCTTCGGCGTCATCGCGACGCCGCCGTTTTCGCCGCGCCGCGCCGCGACCCAATCGGCGATCAGATCCGCGCGGGCCTCTTTGGTCATCGGGGCGTCGTTGGTCTGGTGCAACTCGGTCTGTGCCGATGGCGTGGTCGCTGCCTTGTCGGCAGCGGCGAGCAGCCGCGCGGCGTGGCGAATGGCGTTCTTGCCGTTCCACAGGATGCCCTCGTCGACGCCGGGGATCAGGCACACCGACGAGTCCGCGACCAACTCGCCGTCAACGACGATTCGGCCAACGGTGTCGAAATCCCAACGGTCCCAAGGGAGTCGGTCGGCCGTTAGCACGGCGCCATCGGCGGCGCGGGTGAGCGCCCACAGCGACCAGCCCCAGAACATGAGGTCGTCGACGGTCCACAGCATCCGGTGATACGGGCTCATGGCGCCGTCGGTGCGGTCCAGCCAGGTCGGCTGCTGCGGTAATACGTCGTCGCCGCGGAGCACGTGCAGCGACATTCCGGCGATCGCGCCGCAGATGATGCGGCGGGCGCGGGCGACCGCGGGAACGGCCATCGCTTCCAGCCGCGTCATCGGCAACACGTTCTCCAGCCCGACCAGGTCGGGCCAGACAACCTGATTCAGGTGCGACGGATACGCGGACCACGGGGAGGAGACTTCGACGCGCTGCGGGGCGTACGGCGTCGAGGACGCGACCAGGTCCGGCAGAGACCGGACCGCGCGGAGTGACGACAGGATGCCCATGCACTTATCGTTCGGACCTTGCCAACTCTCGCGAAGCGCCACGCCGGGGCGCGGTCCGTTTCCGAGTCGCTGCCGATAAGTGCACTCGGAGCGTTGACCTGCGTGGATGCTTTCGCCGGCCTCGCTCCGGAGCGAGGCCGGCGAGCGGATGCGGTCCGGTTACGCCGAGCGTGCCGCGGCGTTGGCGCTGGCGCGTTTCTTGGCGGTCTTGTCGTCGGCGTGGGCGGTGAACACGTGGGCGCGGCAGGCGCGGGCGTTCTCGGCGTGGGACGCTCCGGCGTAGCGCCACCCGCACGCGCACACGCTCACGGTGCCGTAAGCCGTCGAGTCCGTGCGGAACTGCGGCGGCGGCTTCATCCGAACCACACTTCCGGCGCGGTCTCTTCGCCGTCCTGGTGCAGCAGCGCATACAGCGCCAGCGATGCGGCCTCCATCGGCGCGATGCTGCCGAGCGTGCGCCGCGACAGCGCGAACGCGTCACCGACCGGCCGTTTGGCGAGAATCTCGGCGGCGGCGTCGAACGCGGCGTCGGTGCGCACGTGCACGATGGCCGGGGCGCCTTCGGGCGGGTCGATGCCGTCGACCAGCTGCGCGGCGGCGGCGCACACTTCGCGGGTGCCGATCTTGGCCAGTTCGACACCGGCCACGTCGAGTTCGTCGGCGAGCGCGCCGGACGGGCCGTGCCGGTCGATCGCAACACCGTGGTGCAGGTGCGCGGCGGCCAGCTGCGGCACGCGGTCGATGGCCCAGCGCCAGCCGGGGCGGACGTCGACCAGCTCGAGGACCGGCACGCCGTCGACCGGCGCCGCGGCGACGATGGCGGTTTCGTCGCGGTCGATCGACACCGCCACACCGAACGCGGGACGCGCACCCGCCGGAATCGACGCGGTGGTCTGCGCGTCGTTCCACCGGTCGACGGAGATCAGGCGATCGGCCGCGCCGGTACGCCGGTTGCCGTAGGCGCGGGCGAACTCGCCAGCGGACAGCGACGGCCGCGCCGCGCGGATGTCGTCGACGGTGCAGGTGTGGCCGACCGCGGGATGAGCCGCGGCGACGGCGTCGATATCTTCGGAGTCGACGCCGGGGCCGATGCCGTAGTCGACCAGGCACGCGCCGGGCAGCGCGTCGGCGCGGGCCGCGTCGATCAGGCCGTGGAACCACACAGAATCCGCGGTGCCTTCGGTGGACACGATCCACGTTTGCGGGTTGGACCGGGTGAGCTGGGTGGGCACGATCGCGCCCATGAGCGCGATGGCGTCGGGTTCCTTGAGGTCCCAGCCCTCGTCAATGACGTTGAGGTCGGACTGATTTCCGTGCAGGTAGTTCCCGGTCGGCGGGTGCGCCTTGATCCGGCCGCCGGTCATCGGCACGTCGATGCGGGTGTCTCCGGCGCCGCGTTTGCACGACAGCATCGGCGCCAGCGCCGTGCGTTCGGCGTGCTCGATCATCTCCGTCAGCTGCTCGCGCGCCTTGATCCCCGACTGTGCGGTGTACCAGATACGGCCGCCGGTGAGGTGGATGGCCCGGTGTAGCGAAACACCCAGCGACACAACGGTTTTTCCGGACTGTCGGGGCACGGTGACCAGGACCAGCGGGTACCGGAACCGGTCGCCGTCGAGCTCGGTGGCCACGCGCACGGCGTCGTGTTGCCACGGGATCAGGGGACGGCCGAGCCCTACGGCGAGCTTGCCGATGGCGCCGACGTAGGACCGGGCGCCGGGCGTGGCCTCAGTGTGGTGTCTGGGTGTCGGCATCGTCACTGGCTCCCATCGCATCGAGTAGTTCGCGGAACACGTCGGAGGACCGGGCCGCGCCGTCGCGCTGGGCGCGCGGGGACAGCTCGAGCGCGTCGACGGCTTCGGTGACGCCGGGCAGCAGCTTGGCCAGGCCGTAGGGCAAGCCGCGGGCCTTGAACGCGTCGGAGCAGACCGCCGCGTCGTGCAGGAACGCGGCCAGGGCATCGGCTTCGGGCGGCAGGTCGGCGGCGGCCAGGGCGGCATCGACGCGGGCGGTCGTCTCGCCGGGGGTCAGCGGTCCGGCCACCGGCACGAGGGCGCCGCCGAACAAGTCGGCCTGCCCGTCCTTGGGGGCGCGCGGGTCTGGTCTGGGCATCGGTTCGACTCCTCACCTTGCGTTCTGGTCTAGATGACTGAAATGTACCCACCCCCGGTATGGGTATCGCCTCGAAAAAATGGAAGGAGGGCGCGGGACGTCCGGCGCGGTCGCGGTCAAAGTCACCACCGCCGAGACGGCGCGAGCGTTTGCGCGCGGATCGGGTGACGGCGGAACCATTCGTCGAGTGGCATGTCTTGGCGCGCGCTGTTGCATCGACGGTGTGCAGGGCGGAGATTGGCGAGCGCGTCGCTGCCGTTCCTGCTGCGTGGGATCACGTGGTCGGCACTGTTGGCGCCGAGACGGCCGCAGAGGTGGCACCGCACCCCATACGTTTCGAGGGTGAGGCGTACCAGTTCCTGCGCTCCACGGCCGCCCCAGCTCATTTGGACTCGTCGGGTGGTGCGACCGGTTCGACGGGGACGATGGTGACCGGCGGCGGGCCGACGTGGGGCGGCGGGCCTCCGGCCGGCCTCACATCCAGGCGTCGGATCCGGGCGTTGCTAGCCGGTGCTTTGCGGGCGCGCCCGACTGCCCGAACCGGGTCGGTGATGTACGCGAGGGCGGCGTCGATCGTGGGCGGGCAGTCACACCCGTAGCAGTCGCTGCACACTCCGCACGATGGGCAACGGTCGGTGACGCGGCACCCGCACGGGGGTTCGGGCCAGCTCATGACATCACCGCGCCGGGGATCCAGGGCGGGCATCCTCCGGACGGCCGGTGCAGCCGGTAGCGGGTGATACCGCGCCGCTTCGCCTCGATCAGGTCGACGCCGATCAGGATGACAGCGCGGTCACCCTGGACGCGCACCGTGCCGAACGGGTCGGGCGTGCAGTCCAGTGGCAGCCACTCGCCGTTCATCCTGCGTCGGTAGGCGATCGGGCCGAAGCACACGCGGCACACGTTGGTGTCTTCCAGGTCCATCAGTCCTCACTTCATTGGTGGAACACGTTCCAGTTCATTCGGTGATCAGGGAGAGTGGCCGGGGCTGAGATTCGTTGCCGCCGTAGATATTCCGGTGGAAGGTGGAGATATTCCGGAGCGTTGGGTCGCCTCCCAGCGCCCGGCCTCCCAGTTTTCCGCCCACCGCATGCGTCCCCAACGCCTCTGGCCCCGTGTCCCTTTGGGGCACAAGGCTTTCGGTATGTCCCTACGTCCACCCTGATCAGGGGAGTCGGTAGAGCCGCGGGCC
Source organism: Nocardia sp. NPDC060259 (assembly GCF_042728775.1). NCBI lineage: Bacteria > Bacillati > Actinomycetota > Actinomycetes > Mycobacteriales > Nocardiaceae > Nocardia > Nocardia sp. NPDC060259. The sequence continues at coordinate 1,332 of NZ_JBHXAY010000129.1, read as the reverse complement.
GGTTCCTCGCGGGATTAGTTGAGTGGGCACACACCGGGGCAGTCGGTTTACGGCGGACTTGCCAGATAGCGCCGTGGAGCCTCGAGCGGGTGTCTAGGCGGCATCACCGCCCGAAGTGGAGACCCGCACGCGCCCAGGGATCGACACCGGGCGCGTGCGGGCGTCTACGCTGCCGCCGCGGCATTCCCGGCAGCGCCACACATCACCCGATGGCAGCCGCGGAACGCGGGTTCGGGGATGGAAGGGGCGCCCGCACTCGGGGCAGCGGGGCAGCGGCTCAGAACGGCGGATCATGGCAAGAACACCGCCAGGATCAGCCAGGCCGTGAGGATGAGGGCCAGGACGCGGCCGAGGTCAACCAACAGACCGGCCAACGATTCGGGCCGGTCGATGCGGCGGGCACGCTGCGCGATCACCGAAACACTCCGGACGCGGGCGGCGGGATCTCGTCGAGTTCGTCGGCAACGGAGCGGAGCAGCTTCGCCACGTCCGCGCGGGACAGCGGCGAGCCCTCTCGAACGCTCACATCAACGATGCGGTTGGCGGCGTCGGCCAGAACCACGACGTCATACCGGCACGGGTCGATCAGATGGGGATCGTACGGAGCGGTCATGCGCTCAGCTCCAACCCAATCCAGATGAGCGCGGGCCAGCTGGCGCCGAGGACGACCGTCCACGCAATTGCCTGCGCGCGGGCCGTCACGCGGCAACCTTGCCCAGAGTCGCGAACGCCGCGCGCCGTTCGGCGGCCAGGCGCTCAACGGCGGCCCGGTCGTACAGCCACCGGCTACGGCCTTGGCCGCGTTCGCCGCGCTGGAGGTAGGGCAGGTAGCCGGAGCGAGACCAGCGGTTGACCGTGCCCGTGGTCACGCCGAGGATCCGCGCGGCCGTCGACGTCGTGATTTCTAGGCCATCTTCGCCCGAAGTGACACACGTACGATTCATGAGCCCCAGAGTGATTGCTTTGAATCACTCTGTCAACAACCTGCCACGTAGTGTGTCTAAATCTCATCTGCGCACATATGATGGCGATATGACTCAGGCACTCCGGCGGGGCATCATTCCCGCACAACTCGTCAGGCATCGGCTTGTGATGGCGCGGGAGGTGAGGGGCATCACGCAACGCGAGCTCGCTACTGAGATCGGCGTCGGCGTGGCAACCGTGCAGCGCGCCGAGCAGGGAACGGTCACACCGAAGCGCGCTGTCGTGATGGCGTGGGCGATGGCTACCGGCGTCGATCTGACTTGGCTGGAGACGGGAAAGGCCCCGTCACCAGAAGGTGACGGGGCCTCTACGCTCCCCCATCTGGACTCGAACCAGAAACCTGCCGAT
>NZ_JBHXAY010000128.1:0-17676 GCF_042728775.1 Nocardia sp. NPDC060259 | reverse complement strand
TCTGAGTGAAACAAGTAACCGGCGGCCATACTTTTTATTTATCGCATCGCGGCGAAACTGTGTCTGGCGGGGAAGACCAGGGCGGTGAACCAGGAGCGTCGGTATTCGGCGAGAGTCGCTGCGACGGCGGGGTATTCGATGCAGTGCACACCGCCGGGCATGCCCAGGCGGTGGCGAGCCGTCCGGTGGTCTCTGGTGCCCATGATCATCCTTCGGTAGCTGGAGCTTGGCCTTCTCGCCTCGGCGAACATTAATCCACCCGGCGCGCCCGGCCCCGGATTTTGCGCCGGTCGGCGCGTGGGCGTGTCGGAAAGAATCCGACGGAGCGGACCGTGGCGCGACGCCGTCTGCGAGACTGGGCGCCATGTTGCGGATCGGCCTCACCGGAGGCATGGGAGCGGGTAAATCCACAGTGGCGCGGACCCTGGTCGAGTGCGGGGCGGTGCTGATCGACTCCGACGCGATCGCCCGTGAGGTCGTCGCGCCTGGCACGCCGGGTCTGGCCGCGCTGGTCGAGGCGTTCGGCGCGGGCATCCTCGCCGCCGACGGCAGCCTGGACCGGCCCGCGCTGGCCGCGGTGGCCTTCGCCGACGACGAGTCCAGGGGCACGCTCAACGCCATCACCCATCCGCTGGTCGGTGCCCGCACCGCCGAGCTGATCGGCGCCGCGCCCGCGGACGCGATTGTCGTGCAAGACATTCCGCTGCTGGTGGAGAACGGGCTCGCGCCGCTGATGCAGCTGGTCCTTGTCGTCGGCGCCGAGGTCGAGACCCGGCTGCGCAGGCTGGTGGAACATCGCGGGGTCGCCGAGGCCGACGCGCGGACCAGGATCGCCGCGCAGGCCACCGACGAGCAGCGGCACGCGGTCGCCGATGTCTGGTTGGACAACAACGGCACCCCCGAGGTCGTCGAGGCACAGGTGCGGGCGCTGTGGGCGGACCGGCTGGTGCCGTTCGAACGCAATCAGCGCGAAGGGGTACGTGCCAGGGCCGGCTACCACCTGGTGCCCGCCGACCCGGAATGGGGCGCCGAGGCGCGGCGGATCATCGCCCGGCTGCACCTGGTGTGCGGCGCGTCGGCGGTGCGGATCGACCATGTCGGGTCCACCGCGGTGCACGGCCTGCCCGCCAAGGACATCATCGATATCCAGGTGACGGTGGCCGATATGACCACCGCCGAGTCGCTGGCCGAGGCGCTCGCCGGCGCGGGGTTCCCGCTCGCGCCCCAGGCCACCCACGACAACCCGAAGCCGACACCCGGTGACCCCGACGGCACCGACCTGGCTCGCTGGGGAAAGCGCTTGCACGGCAACGCCGATCCCGCGCGCCCGGCGAACATCCATCTGCGCGTGCAGGATTCGCCAGGACAGCGGTTCGCGCTCGACCTGCGTGATTGGCTGCGCGCCGACGCGGACGCCAGGGACGCGTACCTGACGGTCAAGCGCGAGGCCGAGCAGGCGGCCGCGGGCAAGGCCGGTGACGCGGCGGGCGAGGCCTACTACGCGGTGAAGGAACCGTGGTTCGACGCCGTCTATCCGGTGGTCACCGAGTGGGCTCAGGCGCGCGTCTGACCCGAGATCAATCTGTTAAACATCAATGTTTCAAAAAGCGGCCGAGCGGCGTCGCGCGCTGTGTACATTGTGCCGAGTCACCAGGCGGTGACTCGGTTCACAGGGAAGTTGTAGCGCGTATGACAACACATCATCGTCGGTTCGGCCGTGCGGGCTTCGGTATCACCGCATTCGGCGCCGTCGCCGCCAGCATCGTGCTGGCCGCCCCGCAGGCCTCGGCCTGGGTCGGCAACCTGACTGTGGCGGGCAGCGACCACAAGGTCGGGTGCAGTTACAAGCTGACCGCCAGTGTCGAGGTAGACCGGCTGACCTCGGTGAAGTTCACCGACAACGGTGTCGACATTCCGGGCAGCCCGGTGTCGCCGTCGCTGCTCTCGGGCACGGTGAGCATCACCTGGAAGCCCACCACGGCGGGTCAGCACAAGCTCGAGGCGCGTCAGCTGCTGATCAGCGACTCGATCACCGTCACCGTGGGCGAGGCCGCCGCGACCGGCAGCGCGGGCTGCGGCGGCGGTCTGGCGGATCTGTTCCCGAGCCTGTCGGCCGGCTGATCCGATCGGCGACCGCCCGGACCTTCTGCCGAAGGTCCGGGTGGTTCGTCGTTTCAGCGCCAGGTCAGGGTCATACCGAGGGTGGTGAGCCAGCCCTCTAGCGAGTGGCCGTGCGCGGCCATCCCGGCGATCGCCGCGGTCGCGTGTGCGATCGCGGCCTGGCATTGCGCCGTGTCCAGCAGGCCGTCGACGTGGGCGGCCAGCAATTCGTCGACGTCGACCAGCTCGACCTCGCGACCAGTGCGCACCAGCAGATCCAGGTAGTGGTCGACCGATTTCCACAGCGTGGCCGATTCCCTGGTGAACGCGCCGACGTCGACGTAGACGTCCTGCCACTGGTCGACACCCGGGTTGTAGTGGAATTTCGTCGCGCGCAGCGACAGCTCCGGCAGCACCCACGATTGCAGGTAGTGAAAGTTCGGATGATCGGAGTGGCGGCCCATGTACAGGCCCCACGGTTCCTCCCGGTAGACCTCGACCGGCCGGACGAACCCCTTCGGATCGGTGTTCGTCCGCGCCGCGATATCGAAGTACTCGACCTTGGGTGGATGCACGTGCACGGTGGATGCCTGCGTCATGACCGGAAAATCTACCGGTGAGCGGGCCTGCCCGCTCACATCCAGGTCAGGGTGATCTCCCGCGAGCGCAGCCACTGCTCGACATCGTGGTCGTTGGCGGCGAGGCCGTCGAGGGCGGCCGCGGCCCGCTCGAAGGCGCGATCGGCCTGGGCGGTGTCGACGTGGCCCGCGGCGTGGGCGGCCAGCAGCTCGGCCGTGCCTCGCAGGGTCGCCGACCGGCCGCGGCGGACGGCGATGTCGAGGAAGTAGTCGGTGGCCTTCCAGCGCTTGGGGCCGACCTGGACGAACTCGACGATGTCGAGGACATAGTCGTGGCTGCGGTGGTCACCGCGGCGATCGTGCGCGATGGTGGCGCGGACGGCGGGGCCGGGCAGCAGCCAGGACTCCTCGTAGCGGCCACGCGGCCGGTCGACGGTGCGGGCCAGGTACACGCCCCACGGCTGCACCTCGTACCGGTCGACGGGCCGGATGTAGCCCTTGGCATCGGTGCTGGTGAGCTCAGCCACGTCGAAGTACTCGACCCGGAGACGACCGGGCGGCGGGGCGGTGGGTGTCGCGGCGGGCGGCGGCTGCTGGCCGCGGATCTCCCGCGCGAAGTATCCGGCGAATCCGGTGACCGCCGGAGCCGCGACGAGTAGAGGAAGAAGTGCGCTCATGGCCTTGTCCTTCACCACGTGCCGATGATCAGCTCAGGGTACGCCCGGATGTGCGTCACGCACCGTGTCTGCTGAGCCGCATCGCTGTGAATATCCTTGGGACATGGGACTTTTCGGGCATGGCCCGGGAATGCTCCGAAGTAGCCGGGGCGCGGCTGGGTGATCGCCGGTACGGGCCGGACCAGGAGATGTGGTCGCGAGCGCGTGGTCGCCACGATGCTGCGGGCCCACAAGTGGCGCGGTGTTCGCGCAGGTGAGCGGCCTTCTCGATGAGCAGAAGTTCACCGGGAAGACACCGCGGCGGCGGGCGGTGGCTCGGCGTGGCGCAGGTGTGTCGCCGGATCGGGGCCGGTGCGCAGGCTGTCCGTGCGACTTGTCGGTGGTCGGGCCTAACCTGGTGTGCATGGCATTCGCAACCGAGATTCCGACGGAAGGGTATGAGGAGCGGGGGCATCCGCTGGCTCATTCCGAGCACCGGCCCGTCGGCACCATCGAGCGTGCGGGCGGACAGTTCGAGGTGGTCAGCGAGCACAAGCCCGCCGGCGACCAGCCTGCCGCCATCGCTGAGCTGGAGCGGCGGATCACCGCGGGGGAGAAGGACGTCGTCCTGCTCGGCGCCACCGGTACCGGTAAGTCGGCGACCACGGCCTGGCTGATCGAGAAGCTGCAACGGCCGACGCTGGTGATGGCGCCGAACAAGACCCTCGCCGCCCAGCTGGCCAACGAGCTGCGGGAGATGTTGCCGCACAACGCGGTCGAGTACTTCGTCTCGTACTACGACTACTACCAGCCCGAGGCCTACATCGCCCAGACCGATACCTACATCGAGAAGGACAGCTCGATCAACGACGACGTCGAGCGGCTGCGCCACTCGGCGACCTCGAGCCTGCTCTCGCGTCGCGACGTCGTCGTGGTCGCCTCGGTATCGTGCATCTACGGCCTCGGCACCCCACAGTCGTACCTGGATCGTTCGGTGCAGCTCGAGGTCGGCGGCGAGATCGACCGCGACGCGCTGCTGCGCCTGCTGGTCGACGTGCAGTACACCCGCAACGACATGGCGTTCACCCGCGGCTCGTTCCGGGTGCGCGGCGACACCGTCGAGATCATCCCGTCCTACGAGGAGCTCGCGGTCCGCATCGAGTTCTTCGGTGACGAGATCGAGGCGCTGTATTACCTGCACCCGCTCACCGGTGACGTGGTGCGCCAGGTCGACTCGCTGCGCATCTTCCCGGCCACCCACTACGTGGCTGGCCCGGAGCGGATGGAGCGCGCGGTCGCCGATATCGAGGCCGAGTTGGCCGAGCGGCTGGCCGAGCTGGACAAGCAGGGCAAGCTGCTCGAGGCGCAGCGGTTGCGTATGCGCACCGAGTACGACCTCGAGATGATTCGCCAGGTCGGGTTCTGCTCCGGCATCGAGAACTACTCGCGCCACATCGACGGCCGCCCGGCCGGGTCGGCGCCCGCCACCCTGCTGGATTACTTCCCCGACGACTTCCTGCTCGTCATCGACGAGTCGCACGTCACCGTGCCGCAGATCGGCGGCATGTTCGAAGGTGACATGTCGCGCAAGCGCAACCTGGTCGAGTTCGGTTTCCGGTTGCCGTCGGCGGTCGACAACAGGCCGCTGACCTGGGAGGAGTTCGCCGAACGGATCGGTCAGGCGGTGTACCTGTCCGCGACGCCGGGTCCGTACGAGCTCGGCCAGGTGGGCGGTGAGGTCGTCGAGCAGGTGATCCGCCCGACCGGCCTGGTCGACCCGCAGGTCGTGGTGAAGCCGACCAAAGGCCAGATCGACGATCTGGTGCACGAGATCCGCCAGCGCACCGAGCGCGACGAGCGCGTGCTGGTCACCACCCTCACCAAGAAGATGGCCGAGGACCTCACCGACTATCTGCTCGGCCTCGGCGTGCGGGTGCGCTACCTGCACTCCGAGATCGACACCCTGCGCCGGGTGGAGCTGCTGCGCCAGCTGCGTCTGGGTGAGTACGACGTGCTGGTCGGCATCAACCTGCTGCGTGAGGGCCTCGACCTGCCCGAGGTGTCGCTGGTGGCGATCCTCGACGCCGACAAGGAAGGGTTCCTGCGGTCGAGCACCAGCCTCATCCAGACCATCGGCCGCGCGGCGCGCAACGTCTCCGGCGAAGTGCACATGTACGCGGACAAGATCACCGACTCGATGCGGCACGCGATCGACGAGACCGACCGCCGCCGCGCCAAGCAGGTCGCCTACAACGCGGCCAACGGCATCGACCCGCAGCCGCTGCGCAAGAAGATCGCCGACATCCTGGACCAGGTGTACTCCGAGGCCGACGACGAAGTGGCCGTCGGTGGTTCGGGCCGCAATGTCAGCCGCGGCAGGCGCGCCCAGGGCGAGCCGGGACGCGCGGTCAGCGCGGGCATCTACGCCGAACGCGATGTGAAATCCATGCCGCGCGCGGAACTGGCCGACCTGGTCGCCTCGCTCACCGATCAGATGATGAACGCGGCGCGGGAGCTCCAGTTCGAGCTGGCGGGCCGCCTGCGCGACGAGATCGCCGACCTGAAGAAGGAACTCCGCGGCATGGACGCCGCGGGGCTCAGCTGACGATGTCGACCCGGCCACCACGGGTTTTCGGCCGCCTCGCGTCCGAGGAGCGAGACGGAACGCCGCAGGCGCAGTATCGCTCCTCGGACGCGAGGCACAAGGGGCCGAAAACCCCGCGGCGCCAGCCGCTAATAGGACTCTGCCATCCATGCGGCGATCCGGCGATCGGCTTCCTCGCGCGACATCTCCTCGATCCGGGTGATCACCGCCCACCGGTGGCCGAACGGGTCGATGACCACACCGAACCGCTCGCCGTTGACGAAAGTCTGTGGTTCCTCGGCGATGCGGGCGCCCTGGGCGATCGCGCGGGCGACCACGGCGTCGACGTCCGGGCAGTAGTGCACGATCGAGGTGTGCACCCAGTCCTCGGGCGCGCGAACGTTGTTGTCGGGCATGGGCATTCCGAGCTGGATGGTCGAATCGCCGATCAGCAGTTCCGCGTGCGCGGGCTGGCCGTCGGGCAGATCGGCCCGGCTGAGCACCTTCGCGCCGAAGACCTCGGTGTAGAAGCTGATGGCCGCGTTGCCGTCCGGCACGGCCAGGAAACAGGTGATGGAGTGGTAGCCCTCCGGGATGGGCGCAACGGGATTGGTCATGTCTTCGATCCTGGTCGAGCTGCCGTGCCCGATCTTGTAAGAAAGCGACAGATCGGATGACCGGTCGGGGCGAGGTGCCGGATCCCGGTGATATGAAAGGCATTCTGCACCCGGGCGAGCAGGCCAGGCATCGATCGCTGGACCGGCTGGCGGTCGGACCCGCACTGGCCGAATTCGCCGACCGATATTGGGTCGTGCGCTGGGATCTGCGCGGCAAGCCCGCTTATCGCGCCGAAGTCCTGTCTTTTCCGTGTGTGAATGTCACCTTCGAACGCAGCAGCACCCGCACGGGTGGATTCGTCAACGGCGTGAGCACCACGAAGTACGTCCGTGAGCTGGACGGTGAGGGGGAGACCTTCGGGATCCGGTTCCGGCCAGGCGGGTTCGGCGCGTTCACCGGCATGGATGTCGGTGCGCTGCGCGATGATTCGGCTCCGCTGACCGATGTCCTGCCTGCCGCCGCGGGACTGGCCGAACGGGTGCTGGCGGAGCCGTCCGACGCCGCGCGGACGGTCGTCGTGGAGGAGTTCTTCGCCGGTCGTGGCCGATCCGATGACCCGCAGTACGCGCTCGTGGCCGGCATCGTCGCGGCCATGGCCGACAATGCGGGCCTGACCAGGGTCGACCAGATCACCGACCGTTTCGCGGTCCCGATCCGCACTCTGCAACGGCTGTTCCGCCGCTATGTCGGCGCGGGCCCGAAATGGGTGCTGTGCCGATTCCGGTTGCAGGACGCCGCCGATCTGCTCGCACGCGGTGGCAAGCCGGATCTGGCGACGCTGGCCGCCGACCTCGGCTATTTCGATCAGGCCCATTTCAGTAGGGAATTCACCGCCGAGATCGGGATGTCGCCGTGGGAATACGCGCGTAAAGCGCGGGCGAGTGCGGTACCGACGCTGGGTTGACGGGGTGTCGAGACCCCAGAAATCGGGTATCTGAAATATCGCCATTTCGGCGGGGGACGGTGGTGTCCGTCGATAGTCTCACCGCATGCGCGGCGGTCGCTGCCGCGTGAGAGTGAGGACATCAACGGTGACAACATCTTTCCGCCGGAACGCGCGGCTGGGGCTGGCAGGCTCCGGTATCGCCACGGTCCTGACCACGGCCGCGCTCGTCGCGCCGTTCGCGCACGCCGACGCGACCCAGCGCGTCGCGGTCGAGGGATCGGATCACCAGGCAGGCTGCTCGTACACGGTCACCGCGGTCAACGTCGTCGGCTACAGCAGCAGTGACTCCGGCGCCGACGTGACCTTCTACGACAACGGCGTGGCGATCGGCACCGTCGGCGTACCCACCATCGGCAACACCACCACGACGTGGCGGCCCGCCGCCGCAGGCCGGCACGAATTGACCGCGAAAGTCGTCGGCATCAGCACCCGCTGGATCGTGCCGACCACGGTGACCGTCGCGCCATCGACCGGTACCGGCAGCGCCGCCTGCGGCCTGCCCAGTTTTTCCGGCTGATGTGAGCAAAGTCCCAGTCGCGCAGTCGTGTTGATTGTGTTGTGATCGACCACAATTTCGGTGACTCGCGGTCAGATTGTCGCAGGTGAATCTTCGCGGCTGTCGCGAAGACCACCGGTACGACGGACACCGGCGTCAACACTCCCGATGTGATCTGTTGCGATTTGTCGATAAATCGGCCTGTTTTGGCGTTAGGGTCGACCCCATTGCCGCGCTGACGCTCGATTCCCGGGTCGCTCGACGCTGGCACCGACCAAGTTGGAGGAGAGATGACCGCCTACCGGACCATTGTCGTCGGTACTGATGGCTCGGATTCGTCGTACGTCGCCGTGGAGAAGGCCGCAGCGCTCGCCGGCGACGCGGACGCGACTCTCGTGCTGGCCTGTGCCTACTTCCCGACCGACGATCGCGACGTCGCCGCCGCGGCCGACGTGCTCAAGGACGAGGCCTACCAGGTGCGTGGCTCGGCGCCGACCAACGAGATCCTGCACGTCGCCCGGGAGAAGGCCGTAGCCGCCGGTGCGAAGAACATCGTCGAGCGCGCAATCGTCGGCGAGCCGGTCGATTCGCTGCTCGACCTGATCAAGGAGACCAAGGCCGACCTGCTCGTCGTCGGTAACCGGGGCCTGAACACCCTCACCGGCCGCCTGCTCGGCTCGGTGCCCTCGGATGTGGCCCGCAAGTCGCGCTCGGACGTGCTGATCGTGCACACCGTTCGCTGATTCTGTTTCGATCAACACCTCGAGGGCGCCGCAATCGCGGCGCCCTCGAGCGGTTTTCCGGGGAGCAGCGCCTATCCCAGCGCGGACAGCACCTCGGGCAGGTCCTCGGTGTGCACGACCGCCAGCCGCTGGGTCGCGCGGGTGAGCGCCACGTAGAGATCGTTGAGGCCGCGCGGTGATTCGTCCAGGATCGTCTGTGGTTCCGCCAGATACACCCGGTCGAACTCGAGGCCCTTCGCGTCGTGCACGGTCAGCACCTGCACCGATTCACCGGCCAGCGCGGACAGCTCGGGCACGAGCGCCGCGGGCGCGAGTACCGCGCTGGTGCCGGGTCCGTGTTCGGCTTCGAGCAGCCGGGCCAGTTCGCCTGCCACCTCGTCGGGCCGAACCCGGTGTGCGCGCGGGGGATTGCCGGAGTCGCGGACCGAGCGCGGCACCTGCACGCCCGGGTCGATCGCGGCCAGGACATCGGCGGCGACGGCCATGATCTCGGCCGGGGTGCGGTAGTTCACCGTGAGCTCGGTGAGCTTCCAGCGTTGCGCCACATACGGTTCCAGCACCCGCTGCCACGACGACGCGCCGGCGGGATCACCGGTCTGGGCGACATCGCCGACCACCGTGATCCACCGGTTCGGGATGCGTCGCATCACCATCCGCCACGCCATCTGCGACAGTTCCTGCGCCTCGTCGACGATCACGTGCCCGTAGGTCCAGGTGCGGTCGCCCGCGGCGCGCTCGGCGGTGGTCTGCCGGTTGCCGAATTCCTGGCGCTGGGCCAGCTGGGAGGCGTCGATGAGGTCGTAGGCCATCAGGATCTCGGGGTCGAGCTCGTCCTCGATGTCCTGCGGCGCCGAACCGGTGAGGATGTCGAGGGCGTCCTGCGCCTCGGCCAGCTGGGCGCGCCAGCGGCGACGGGCGCGCTCGCGTTCCTCGGTGTCGTCCACGCCGAGCAGTTCGGCCAGCTCGTCGAGCAGCGGTGCGTCGGCGGCGCCGAACGTACCGTCGTCGTCGCGCACCAGCTCGGCCCGGTCCTCGGGGCTCAGCGTCTTGGCGGCGCGGTCGAGACGGGCGGGATCGGCGAGCAGGTCGGCCAGCACATCCTGCGGCGACAGGATCGGCCACAACGCGGTGATCGCGGCCTGGACCTGCGGATCGGCGCGCATCTCGTCGCCGATCTCGCTGAGGTCGGCCGAGCTGAGCAGGCTCGTCCCGCCGGACAGGTCGGCGCCCATGGTGGCCGCCAGCTGATCGGTGAGAGCGTCGATCACCGAGGACGCGAAGATCGGCCTGGCCAGATTGTGCGGGCGCCGCGACGACCTGGCCCGGCCGCGGGCCTTGGTCGCGATCTTGCGGTCCAGCGTGACCGGGTAGCCGTCGAAGGTGAGCCGCACCGGCTCCGACGGCACTTCCTGACGATCACGCACCGCCTGCTTGAGCACCTCGAGCATGTCGAGCGAGCCCTTGATCTCGCCGGCGCGCAGCGAATCCTCCCTGACCGCCTTGACCCCGGGGTACAGGTCGCCGATGGTGGACAGCAGCACGCCGGTCTCACCGAGCGAGGGCAGCACCTGGCCGATGTAGTCGAGGAAGGTGGCGTTCGGGCCGATGATCAGCACGCCGCTCTTGGCCAGCTGCTGACGGTAGGTGTAGAGCAGGTAGGCGGCGCGATGCAGCGCGACCGCGGTCTTGCCGGTGCCCGGTCCGCCCTGCACGACGAGCACGCTCTTGTGCTCGGAGCGGATGATCGCGTCCTGCTCGCTCTGGATCGTCTCGACGATGTCGTTCATGTGCCCGGTGCGGGCGGCGTTGAGCGCCGACAGCAGCGCGCTCTCGCCGCCGACGCCGTCGTCCTCACCGACGACGCCGTCGCGTTCGGCGGCGCGCAGATCCAGGTACTCGTCGTTGATCGCGGTGACCGCGCGGTTGCGCGAACGGATGTGCCTGCGGCGGACAACGTCCTCGGGGTTGGCGGTGGTCGCCAGGTAGAACGGGCGAGCCAGGGGAGCGCGCCAGTCCAGCAGCAGCGGCTCGTAGTCGTTGTCCTCGTCGAGGATGCCGAGCCTGCCGATGTAGCGGGACTCGGGCTCGCTGCCGTCCAGGTCGATCCGGCCGAAGCACAGACCGTGCTCGGCGGCGTCGTATTTGGCCAGGTCCTCGCTGTAGAGCTGGGTGAACGACTCGCGTTCACTGCGTGCCTGCGGGGTGCCGCCGGACTCCAGCAGCACGGTCTTCAGCCGGTTCTGCGCATAGTCGCGCATGCCGTCGAGCCGGTCGTAGAGCACCGAGAGGTACTGCTGTTCCGCGGCGCGTTCATCGGCGAGGCGGTCGGGCAAAACAGGACTCCTTTGTCACCGGCGAGAACAGAGTTGTCGAGTCTACTCGGCGAACAGATCGTCACCGACGATCGGCGTGAAGTGCTCGACCACGGGAAACGGATCGTAGAAGTGATGCAACAGCGCGCGCCAGCGCTGATATTCCGGCGATCCGCGGAAACCCTCGGTGTGGTCGGTCAGCCGCGCCCAGCGCACCAGCAGCAGATAGCTGTCGGGACGTTCGACGCACTTCGACAGCGACAGCCCGCCGAAACCGGGCATCGACGCGATGATCGGATACGCCTGCGCGAACGCGGCCTCGAAGGCATCGGCGAGTCCGGGGCGCACGGGCAGCACGGCGTGTTCGACGATCACGCCGACCAGTCTGTCAGGAGGCGTGGGTGTTGTTCGAGCGACGATTCTGACCGAGACCGAGGTCACGATGGCCCGAGGGCTTGTCCCGGTACATCGCCAGGTCGGCGTCGTGCAGGACGGCCTCGGGAGTGCGGAGTTCGTGCGGGCCGAGCTCGGTGACGCCGATCGAGGCGCTCACCTCCAGCCGGTGCCCGCGGGCGATGATCGGCTCGGCCATCGTGGTGCGCAGCCGCTCGATCAGTCCGGGCAGGTCGGCACGGTGCGGATGTCCGGCGAGCAGCACCAGGAATTCGTCGCCGCCGAGCCTGCCGACCAGGTCCTCGGCGCGCAGCGCGCGCTGCAATCGCTGGGCGACGATCTGCAGCACCGTGTCACCGATCGCGTGACCGAGGGTGTCGTTGATCGCCTTGAAGCCGTCGAGATCGATGAACAGCACCGTGGTGACCAGGCTGCCGTCCTCGTCGGCCAGCGCCGCCGAGAGCTGCGACAGGATCAGCGAGCGGTTGGCCAGCCCGGTCAGCGCGTCGTGGGTGGCCTGGTATTCGAGCTGGCGCCTGCTGGCCCTGAACTCGGTGATGTCGGCGAAGGAGGACACCCCGGAGGAATCCGGGCTGTCCGGGTTGAGCAGCCTGCAGTTACACGACAACCACACCTGCGTGCCGTCGGTGTGTTCGACGCCGAAGATGTACTGGGTGACGGCCTCGCCGGTCGCGAGGGTGTGCGCCATCGGATGCCGGGCCTTCGGCAGCGGCTGCCCGTTGCGGTCGATCAAGGCCACGGGCAGTTCGTCGATGCTGCGGCCGACCAACGGCGTCGCGTCGTCGATGCCGAGTATCCGTTTGCCCGCCGGATTGATCGACTCCAGCCGACCGCGCCGATCGATGACGAGCACGCCCTCCTCCAGCTGCGACACCACCGTGGTGAAGTGCGCTTCGGCCCGCCGCGCCGACGCCTCGGCGGCCCGCTGGGCGGTCAGATCGTGCACGACCACCTGGTAGGCGAGTTTGTCCTGCCACGCGGTGAGCACCGACACCGTCTGGACCGGCACCGTGCGGCCGTCCATGCGGACCAGGTCCATCTCGGTGGGCGGTGAGGCCGCGCCCTCGGCGGTCAGCTGATCGATCCGCGCGAGCATCGCGGGGATCGAATCGGGATCGACGAACCGGACAATCGGCATTCCGAGCAGGTCGGCGGCCGAGCCAGCGCCGAGCAGTCGCACCATCGCGGGATTGACGAAGACGACGGTGCCCGCCTCGTGCACACAGATCGCGTCCGGCGTGTGTTCGACCAGCGAGCGGTACCGCTGCGCGAGCTGCTCGGCGCTCGCCGCGTCGGTATTGGCTTCTCCCACTGCGATACCCCCGATCTCGACCTGGTCTGGCGATGGCGAACAGGACTATTGTGGTGAGCCTCCCTGAGATCCGCGAGGAGCGATGTGAAATCGGACGTGCTTCCCGGCGGCATGGTCCACCGTCTCGATTCTATGTCGATCGCAGGCATAGGTGTTGTCTCCGGCTACGGCTGGGGCCGCGAAGAGTTGTGGCAGGGGGTGATGGGCGGGAAACCGGCCGCCCGCCTGTACCCCGGTTACGGCCCCGAACGCGATCAGCACGCCTGGGTGGGCAGGCTACCCGACGGTGGTGATCCTGCTCACGGTTCCGGTCTGTTCGGGCGCGCCGTGTACGCGGCGGCCGCCGAGGCGGTGGCCGATGCGCAGGCCCGCGGCTGGCGCGGGCAAGGCCGGACGGTCGGCCTGGTGCACGCGTTCACCCTGGGCGATGTCGCCGACTGGCGCGACTTCTATCTGGTCGATCACGGCCACCGGCGTTCCCGTGACTACCTGCGGTTGCTGCCGTCGACCCCCATCTCGGTGGTCATGCAGGAGTTCGGTTTCCACGGTCCCGCGATGAACGTGTCCGCCGCGTGCAGTTCGGGTACCGCCGGGATGCTCACCGCGAAGATGTGGCGCGACGCGGGCATGGTCGACGACGTGCTGTGCATCGCCACCGACATCTCGGCGACGCCCGACATGCTCGAGCACTTCGTCCGGTTGGGCGCCGCGGTCGCCGACGCCGACCCGTTCACCGCGTGCAGACCGTTCCAGGACGACACCCTGGGCTTCACCATCGCGGAGGCCTCGGTGGCCTTCCTGCTCTCCGACGCCGTCGACACGCCCTATGCCGGGATCCTGGGCGGCGCGATGACCAACGATGCCTTCCACGTCGTCTCGGTCGAGCCCACCCATGCCCAGCTCATCGCCTGCGCCCAGCGCGCGCTGACCGTGGCGGGGATCGACGCCGCCGACGTGCAGTACGTCAACGCCCACGCCACCGGCACCAGGCAATGCGACGCGGCCGAACGTGCCGTCCTGACCGCCGTTTTCGGCGATCGCCCCGTGATCACCGCGCTCAAGCCGCTCACCGGGCACTGCCAGGGCGCGTCCGCGGCCGTCGAGGTCGCGGTGATCGCGCTGTCCTACGAGCGCGGCATCGCCGTGTCGGCGCCGGTCATGGCGCCGGCGCACCCGCGGCTGCTCGACGGGCCCGCCCCGATGACCGGCGGATTCACGGTGAAACTGTCGATGGGCATGGGCGGCAACAACGCCGCCGTCGTCCTCGGGCCCGGCTGAACCGCCGGGCTCAGTCGCCCTCGCCCCCGTCCGGCCCACCGGCCAGCGCGTACCCGCCGGTGCTCGGCGAGTCCTGGGGCAGCGGCACCGCCCAGCGCAGCTGGGTTCCCGGCATCTCCGGGTGATTGCCGTCGGCGTCGGGGCGCTGCGCGGGCCCGATGTCGAAGTGCCCGCCCGCCTCCTCGGCCCGCTGCTCGAGGTTGCGCAGCCCGCTGCGGATCACGTGATTGGGGATGCCCCAGCCGTTGTCGCTGACGGTGATCGTCAGATCGTCGGCCACGTCGATGACGATCGCGACCGTATCGGCCCCGGAATGGCGCACCGCGTTGCTCACCGCCTCGCGGACCACGGCCTCGGCATGGTCGGCCAGCTGTGGATCGAGCACCGACAGGGGACCCGACACCTGGATCGTCGCCCGCAACGCGATGTCGGCGGTCTGGCGCCGGATCGCCAGCTCGAGGCGCTGCTGCAGCCCCGCGCTGTGGTCGGGACCGCTGGCGTGCAGGTCGAAGATGGAGGTCCTGATCTCCTGCACCACTTCCTGCAGATCCATGATGACCGTCGAGAGACGTTGCCGCACTTCGGGAACCACTGCCTTGGGCATGGTCGCCTGCACCGTCAGGCCGATCGCGAACAAGCGCTGGATCACGTGGTCGTGCAGATCGCGGGCGATGCGGTCGCGATCGGCGACGATATCGAGTTCGCGCATCCGCCGCTGGGCGTCGGCCAGCCGGACCGCGAGCGCGGCCTGATCGCAGAACGCCGCCGTCAGCTCCATCATCTCGTCGGAATACGGGGCGAAGCCGGGCGGCCGGATCGTCACCAGCACACCGAGCGTCGCGTCGGGGGTGCACAGCGGCAACACGAGAGCAGGCCCGGCGCCGGGTGATTCGGCGTCGGCGAACTCCACGCCGAGCGTCGCCGTCGACATGTCGTCGAAGCGCAGCGGCGTGCGCCTGCTGAACGCGTCACCCAGCGCGGTGCCCGCGATCGGGACCGTCTGCCAGTCCTGTCCGGCATCGGGTCCGGTCCATTGCGTGATCACCAATTCCGAGATCTCGCCGGGTAATTCGTCCGGCACCGGCACCGAGGCCAGGAACGCCTGATGCGATCCGGTCAGGCCGCGGGCGTGATCGACCACATGCGCCAGCACCCGATCCGATTCGGTGCCTGCCAGGAATTCCGTCGCGATATCGCGCGTCGCTTCGATCCATGCCTGCCGGGTGCGCGCCTGTTCGTAGAGGCGCGCGTTGTCGACCGCGATTCCCGCCGCGGCCGCCAGTGCCAGGACGAGGACCTCGTCCTCCTCGGTGAACGGCTGACCGTCGAATTTCTCGGTCAGATACAGGCTGCCGAAGACCTCGTCCCGAATGCGCACGGGCACACCGAGAAACGTGTGCATCGGCGGATGGCCCGCCGGGAAACCCACCGACGAGGCGTGCTCGGTGAGATCGTCCAGCCGCAGCGGGGCTTTCTCCGCGAACACCGCACCGAGCACGCCGTGGCCCGCGGGTAATCGCGCGATCCGGTTCCTGATCTGGTCGGGCATGCCCTCGTCGATGAACTGCGAGACCTGCCGATCGTGGCCGCGCACCGCGAGCGCGCCGTAGCGGGCGTCGACCAGGTTCATCGCCGTGCGCACGATCGTGCGCAGCGTTTCGTCCAGGTCGAGGCCCGCTGTGACCGTCAGCATGGCCTCGACCAGGCCGTCCATCCGATCGCGCGAGCCGATCATCACCTCGACCCGGTCGGCCACCTCGCCGAGCAGCGCGCGTAATCGCTGCTGCGACACGGTCCGGCCCACCGAATAGCGGCCATTCCGACCGTCATTCGCCATCGCCGTATCCCGTCGCCGCATCACCCCAACCGTCGAACGCAAAGTCTAGTCCGCAATGTGGGGACTTTCGGCCCTTCACTCGCACGGAGGGGAATGGTGGCATAGGGCACCGGGAAAAGGGATCGAGAAGTGGGGCAAGTGATGAATTCGTTGTCGACGACCCAGCACTGGACGACCGCCGCGGACCCGGAGCTCGCGGTGACCACCCGCGGCGAGGTACCACCGCAAGATGTCACCCGCGCTGTCCGCGCCATCACCCGCGTGATGCGCAGGCACCACCTAGACAGTCCGGCCCGCGTGCGCGTCACCGCGCCGCAGGGCTCCGACGAGCCGACCCTGGTGCAGGCCAACATCAGGACCAACGACACGCTCACCCGCGTGCAGGTCACCGGACCGGGCGGCTTCGCCGTCACCTTCGCCGCCGAGCGCCTCGACCGTCAGCTGGCCCGGCGCGCGGGCAAGGAAGCGCGCGGCGCGTGGCCGGACCCGGCGCGGCGCCCGCTCGCCCAGATCACCGAGACAAGGCCGATCATCCGCCGCAAGGACTGTGCGCTGATGACCGGTACCCCGCTGGAAGCCAGCACCGTGCTCGACGCGATGGACTACGACGCCTACCTGTTCACCGACGCCCAGACCGGCGAGGACGCGATCGTCACCTGGGCCGATCCGCACGGCGTCAGTCTGGCCAGGCAGCGGCACACCGCCGCGGCGGGGGATTCGGCCGAGCTGCCGCTCACCGCCAGCGCGATGCCGGTCCGCGTCGTCCAGGACGCCGCGCCGGTCTACGCCGAGGACGAGGCATCCGACGTGCTGTGCACCGGCGGCCTGCCGTATCTGTTCTTCACCGACAGCCACACCGGCCGCGGCAACCTGCTCTACCGCCGCTACGACGGCGACCTCACCATCGTCGTCCCCTCCTGAGCTTTACGGCTCGCGCAGCTTGGTCGCCAGGACGGCGGCCTGGGTGCGGCGTTCGACGCCGAGCTTGGCCAGCAGGCGGGAGACGTAGTTCTTCACCGTCTTCTCGGCCAGGAACATCCGCGCGGCGATCTGCCGGTTGGTGAGTCCCTCGCCGAGCAGCTCGAGTAATCGGCGTTCCTGCTCGGTGAGCCCGGCCAGCGCGCCGGAGGGTTCGGTGCTGCGGCGCAGCCGGGCGCGCAACGCGTCGGCCGCGCGGGTGTCGAGCAGGGAGTGACCGGCGCCGACCTGTTTGATCGCGTCGGCCAGCTTCATCCCGTCGATGTTCTTCACCACATAGCCGCTGGCACCGGCCAGGATGGCGTCGAGCATGGCGTGCTCGTCGGAGAACGAGGTGAGGATCAGGCAGTGCAGGTCGTCGAACTCGGCCAGCAGATTGCGGCACAGTTCGATGCCGTTGCCGTCGGGCAGGCGCACGTCCAGGACCGCGACGTCGGGCCTGGCCTCGCGAATGCGCACCATCGCCTCGGCGACACCACCCGCCTGACCGATCACCGTGAGTTCTGGATCACCTTCGAGCAGGTCGATCAACCCGCGCCGCACGATCTCGTGGTCGTCGACCAGGAACACCTCGAGCACGCCGGCTCCTTCATCATGTCGATCGCCCCACCCCTGCCGACAAACATAATCCGTCTGCCGAAATAGTGGGCGCAGACCGGGAACTCGGCCACCACGCCCCGACCTCGAGGAGGGGCAGGCCGCGCAGCGGCCGTCCCGCCGGTCAGGCGCCGTTGGGTAGGCGACGAAGGAGCCACCAACCGTGGCAGTCCCGCGGGGCAGGCGGGGGCGCGCCCCCCAGCGCGCCCGCCCGCAGACAAATGTGT
>NZ_JBHXAY010000127.1:0-18195 GCF_042728775.1 Nocardia sp. NPDC060259 | reverse complement strand
GTCTTCCGCGCGGACTTCCTCAACGAGGTCGACGCGTCGCGCTCCGGAGAGCCGACCGGCGAACAGCCGGTGCAGGGCGTCGAGGGCCTGCCGGTCGGTGCGGCCCTCCTGGTGGTCAAGCGCGGCCCGAACGCGGGCTCGCGTTTCCTGCTGGATCAGCCGACCACCTCGGCCGGTCGCCATCCCGACAGTGACATCTTCCTCGATGACGTCACTGTCAGCCGTCGGCACGCGGAGTTCCGTCAGGACGACGACTCGTTCCAGGTCGTCGATGTGGGCAGCCTCAACGGCACCTACGTCAACCGGGAGCCGGTGGACTCCTCGGAGCTGCAGAACGGCGACGAGGTCCAGATCGGCAAGTTCCGGCTGGTCTTCCTGACCGGTCCGCGCGCGCAGGCGAACGAGTCGGCGTCGGGCGCGGGGTCGCGATGACCCCTACGGTGCTGGTGCTCGCGAAGGGCGCAGTGCTGTGACAGGGGCGGCGCAGTGGGCGCGCGGAGGGATGTCGATCGGCTCCGTGCTCGACCTGCTGCGACCAGATTTTCCTGATATCACCATCTCCAAGATCCGGTTCCTCGAATCCGAGGGCCTGATCCGGCCGGAGCGGACACCGTCGGGATACCGGCGGTTCTCGGTGGCCGACTACGAACGGCTGCGTTTCGTGCTGACCGCGCAACGCGATCAGTACCTGCCGCTCAAGGTGATCAAGGAGCAACTCGAAGCGATCGACAGTGGTGCGGCGACCCTTGGCGTGCGTGAAGCGCGCGCCAGGGCGCACTCCCACCACAGCGCCGCGGAGGCCGGGCAGTCGCTGTCCGGCGCCGCGCGCGCGGATACCGATGGTGTCAGTCCGGCACCGCCGCGCAGACTGGGCGTCGTCCCCGGCGAGATCACGCCGGACGAACTGCGCGTCGACGTCGGGGTGCGCCTGACCCGCGCCGATCTGCTCGCCAAGGCGGGCATCGACGACAAATTTCTCGACGACCTGCTGCGCGCCGGACTGATCGTCCCCGGCGCGGGCGGCTTCTTCGAATCCGACGCGGTGACGCTGGCGCACGCGGCCAAATCGATGGCCGAATTCGGCCTGGAAGCCCGGCATCTGCGCGCCTTCAAACTGGCCGCCGACCGCGAGGCCGCCCTCGTCGCCCAGATCGCCGCGCCTATCGCCAAGAGCCGCGACGCCGACGCGCGCGCCCGCGCCGAGGAGACCGTCCGCGAACTGGCGGCACTGTCGCTGAACCTGCACGCGGCGCTGGTGACAGCGGCCGTACGCGCCGCACTCGGCAACTGACACACCCGGCCACCGGATCGGGTATCACCCCGGCAACACGCCGATTTCGGCTCGGACGTCCTCGTTGCACCGACCGGAATTCGCCTAGACTCGTTGGTACGGCGAGCTGGGCAGCTGTCGTGCCGGTCGGCGGCGAGTATGGGAGGCAGACAACTCATGAGCGAGATGCGCGTAATCGGCATCCGTGTCGAGCAGCCACAGAACCAGCCCGTGCTGCTGCTGCGGGAAGCGGAGGGCGAGCGATACCTGCCGATCTGGATCGGGCAGGCCGAGGCCACCGCGATCGTGCTCGAGCAGGAGGGGGTCACCCCGATCCGTCCGCTCACTCACGATTTGATCAAGATTCTGATCACCGAACTCGGGCACACCCTCAAGGAAGTGCGGATCGTCGATCTGCAGGAGGGCACCTTCTACGCCGATCTCGTCTTCGACGGCGATCTGCGGGTCTCGGCCCGGCCGTCGGATTCGGTGGCCATCGCGCTGCGGGTCGGCTGCCCGATCTTCGCCGAGGAACCGGTACTCGCCGAGGCCGGGCTGGTGATGCCGGACGAGCGTGAGGACGAGGTCGAGAAGTTCAAGGAGTTCCTCGAGTCGGTCTCGCCCGACGACTTCAAGGCCACGGACAGCTGATTCACTTCCCGATCTTCTAGACCTGAAGTAGAGGTCGAGGGAATCGCCGCGCGCGGTGCTTGGTGCGACAACGGTGCAGGTCCGACAATGACAGGAGTAACCTCGAAAGTCGGGCAACATCCGTCGTGACTCCGGTATTCGAGAACGTCGGCAGAGCAAGGAGTGGTCAGTGGAAGAGCAATCGCAGGATGTGGTGCAGCCTGGCTTGTTCCCGGACGACTCGGTTCCGGACGATCTGGTCGGCTATCGGGTGCCGAGCGCGTGTCAGGTCGCCGGCATCACCTACCGTCAACTCGACTACTGGGCCCGCACCGGGCTGGTTGTGCCGTCGATCCGTGGCGCCGCGGGTTCGGGCAGTCAGCGGTTGTACTCGTTCAAGGACATCCTTGTCCTCAAGATCGTGAAGCGGCTGCTGGACGCGGGCGTCTCTTTACAGAACATCCGGATCGCGGTCGATCATCTGCGCAGCCGCGGGGTGCCGGATCTGGCCGGGATCACGCTGTTCTCCGACGGGACCACGGTGTACGAGTGCACCTCGCCCGAGGAGGTAGTCGATTTACTGCAGGGCGGGCAGGGCGTCTTCGGAATCGCGGTCAGCGGCGCCATGCGGGAACTGACCGGGGCGATCGCCGACTTCCCTGCCGAGCGGGCCACCGAGATCACCGACCGGCCCGAGGACGAACTGTCCTTCCGGCGCAAGGTGCGGGAGAACCGCAAGACCGGATAGTAGTGACGAGCACTACACCCCCGGCGTGCCCCAGGTGGCGCGGCCGGGGGTTTGCTGCATCTAGACTTGATGGCGCGTCGCCGCCGTGCGGGAGAGTCCTGGATTCGTGAGAGTCCGGGCGCCGAAGGAGCAGCACCTCCCCGTCAATCTCTCAGGCAACAGGGACCGCACGGTGATTCGACGCCTCTGGAAAGCGGTGGCTTCAGGCTGCCCGCCCACGGGGAAAGGGACACGGCTGTTCGCCGCCGGGTCACCGAATCTCTCAGGCGCCACGACAGAGGGGGAGGGCTGGTACCCGTCGACCATACGGTCGACCCGCCCGACCTTGGAGCTGCCGTGACCCGTTCGTTCGCCGACCGCCACATCGGACCCGATTCCGACGAACTCGCCCGGATCCTCGAGATCGTCGGCGTCGACTCGATCGACGCGCTCGCGACCACGGCACTGCCCGCGACGATCCTCGACGAGTCCGGCCTCGGCGCGCTGCCCGCGCCAGGCACCGAGCACGAGGTGCTCGCCGAACTGGCCGCGCTGGCGCACTCCAACACCGTCGCCACCTCGATGATCGGCCTCGGCTATTACGACACGCTCACCCCGCCGGTGCTGGTGCGCAACCTGCTGGAGAACCCGGCCTGGTACACCGCCTACACCCCGTACCAGCCCGAGATCAGCCAGGGCAGGCTCGAGGCGCTGCTCAACTTCCAGACCATGGTCTCGGATCTGACCGGCATGGACGTCGCCAACGCCTCCATGCTCGACGAGGCCACCGCGGCCGCCGAGGCGATGACGCTGCTGCGCCGCGCGGGCAAGTCCAAGTCGAACCGGCTCGTCCTCGACGCCGATCTGTTCCCGCAGACCAAGACCATCATCGGCACCAGGGCCGAGCCGCTCGGCATCGAGATCGTCGAGTGCGATCTGTCCTCCGGCGAACTGCCCGAGGGCGAGTTCTTCGGCGTGATCGCGCAGACTCCCGGCGCCTCCGGCCGGATCGTCGACTACACCGCGCTGTTCGCGGCCGCCCACGAGCGGGGCGCGCTCGTCGCCGCCGGCGCCGACCTGCTGGCGCTGACGCTGATCACGCCGCCCGGTGAGCAGGGCGCCGACGTGTGCTTCGGCACCACGCAGCGCTTCGGCGTGCCGATGGGCTTCGGCGGCCCGCACGCCGGCTACCTCGCCGTGCGCACCGCGTTCGCCCGGCAGCTGCCCGGTCGCCTGGTCGGCGTGTCCGTCGACGCCGACGGCGCCCCGGCCTACCGCCTCGCCCTGCAGACGCGGGAGCAGCACATCCGCCGCGAGAAGGCGACCTCCAACATCTGTACCGCGCAGGTGCTGCTGGCCATCGTCGCCGCCATGTACGCCAGCTACCACGGTGCCAACGGGCTGCGCGCCATCGCGCGCCGGGTACACGGGCACGCCGCGGCCGTCGCGTCCGGGATCGGCGCCGCGCTGGTGCACGACAACTTCTTCGACACCGTGCTGGCGTATGTGCCCGGCGGCGCGGAAGCCGTTGTCGCCAAGGCGAAGTCGCAGGGCATCAACCTGCGCCTGGTCGACGCCGATCACGTCGCGATCGCCTGCGACGAGGCGACCACCGCCACGCATGTCGCCGCGGTCGTCGAATCCTTCGGCACCGCACGGACTCCCGACGCCACGAGCGCCCAGCCCGCCCCGATCGAGACCCGCACCTCGGACTACCTGACGCATCCGGCGTTCACCCGCCACCACACCGAGACCGCCATGCTGCGTTACCTGCGTTCGCTGTCGGACAAGGACATCGCGTTGGACCGCAGCATGATTCCGCTCGGTTCCTGCACCATGAAGCTCAACGCGACCGCGGAGATGGAGGCCATCACGTGGCCCGGTTTCGCCCGGCTGCACCCGTTCGCGCCCACCGAGGACGTGCCCGGCATCCTGAAGCTCATCGGCGACCTCGAGCAGTGGCTGGCCGAGATCACCGGCTACGACGCGGTGAGCCTGCAGCCCAACGCCGGTAGCCAGGGCGAGTACGCCGGCCTGCTGGCGATCCGGCGCTACCACCTCGATCGCGGCGACGACCACCGCGACACCTGCCTGATCCCGTCGAGCGCGCACGGCACCAACGCGGCCTCGGCGGCCATGGTCGGCATGCGTGTCGAGGTCGTGAAGTGCCGGGACAACGGCGATGTCGATCTGGACGACCTGCGCGCCAAGATCGCCGACCACGCCGACCGGCTGGCCTGCATCATGATCACCTACCCGTCCACCCACGGTGTCTACGAGCACGAGGTCGCCGAGCTGTGCGCGCTCGTGCACGACGCGGGCGGCCAGGTGTACGTCGACGGCGCGAACCTCAACGCCCTGGTCGGGCTCGCCCGGCCCGGCCGGTTCGGCGGCGATGTCAGCCACCTGAACCTGCACAAGACCTTCTGCATCCCGCACGGCGGCGGCGGTCCCGGCGTCGGCCCGGTGGCGGTGCGCTCGCACCTCGCCCAGTACCTGCCCGGTGACCCGCTCGAAGCCGGTTCGCACGCGGTGTCGGCGGCCAACTACGGTTCGGCGTCGATCCTGCCGATCACCTGGGCCTACATCCGGATGATGGGCGCCGAGGGCCTGCGCGAGGCGACGCTGACCGCGATCGCCTCGGCGAACTACATCGCCCGCCGCCTCGACGCCTACTTCCCGGTGCTCTACACCGGCGAGAACGGCATGGTCGCCCACGAGTGCATCCTCGACCTGCGCGAGATCACCAAGCAGACCGGTGTCACCGTCGACGATGTGGCAAAGCGCTTGGCCGACTACGGTTTCCACGCGCCGACCATGAGCTTCCCGGTCGCGGGCACGCTGATGGTCGAGCCCACCGAGAGCGAGAACCTCGAGGAGCTCGACGAGTTCATCGCCGCGATGATCGCCATCCGCGGTGAGATCGACCAGGTCGGCGCAGGCGTGTGGCCGGTGACCGACAACCCGTTGCGCGGCGCGCCGCACACCGCGGCGAGCCTGGTCGGCGAGTGGGACCACCCCTACAGCCGTGAGGTCGCGGTCTACCCGCGGGGCATCGGCCACACCCGCCCGAAGGTGTGGCCGCCGGTGCGCCGCATCGACGGTGCGTTCGGTGACCGCAACCTGGTCTGCTCCTGCCCGCCGCTGGACGCCTACGAAGACTGACAGTCATCCGACAGCGAGCCCTGCCGAACGCATCGGCGGGGCTCGCTGTCGTTTACGGAGCCGAAGATTCTGCGGCCCACGCTGATTCGGCGAGCGTGACCGCGGCATCGGCGGCTCGGCGGGCGTGTTCGGCGGTGACCGGCTCGTGGGTGATGAACAGCCGGTGGAACAGGGGTGCCACCGCGAGCCGGATGATCTCCGTTCCGTCGACGCCGGGAGCGAGTTCCCCGCGCGCGATTGCCCGTTCGACGATCACCGCCGCCTCGGCATGCCGCGCCGCGTAGAAGGTTCGCAGTGCCGCGGCCGCGTCCGGGTGCTGCATGCCCGCGGTGACGAAAGCCGCTGCGACCGGACCGGATTCGGGATCGGTGAACCCGGTCCGCAGCAGTTCGGTGAGCCCGCGCAGGTCGTCGACGAGGCGGCCGGTGTCCGGAATCGGCCATGACTGTCCCGCCGCGCGGTCGAGCGCATCGGCGACGAGTCCCTCGGGACCGCGCCAGCGCCGGTAGACGGTGGTCTTGTGCACTCCGGCCCGCTGGGCGACGGATTCCATGCTCAGGCCCTGGTAGCCGTGCTCGGCGAGTTCGGCCGTCGTCGCGTCTAGCACGGCCTCCCGGACCCGGGCACTGCGTCCGCCGGGTCGTCGTTGCGGTTCCAAAAACAACTCCTGTTGCGTTAGTTGAACCAGGTTTGTAAGGTTAAAGCTACACAAGTTGCGATTGGAGCGCTGTTTGACCACTCAACTGAGTCTGCGCGGAGTGTCGAAGTCCTACGCGGACCGGCCCGTGCTCGACACCGTGACGGCGACGATCCGGCCCGGCGAGCGGGTCGGCATCGTCGGCGAGAACGGGTCAGGGAAGTCGACGCTGCTGCGGGTGCTGGCCGGACTCGACCGTGCGGACACCGGATCGGTGATCGTCAGCGCCGACGGCGGCCTCGGCCACCTCGCGCAGACCCTCGCCGGTGACACCGTCGGCGCCGCGATCGAGCTGGCGCTCGCGGAGCTGCGGGACCTGGAACGCGGCATGCACGCCGCCGCCGAAGCCCAGGACATGGACCGCTACGGCGAACTGCTCACCCGGTTCGAGGCGCGCGACGGCTACACCGCCGACGCCAGGGTCGACGCGTCGCTGCACGGTCTCGGCCTGGCCGGGATCGACCGCGACCGGTCACTCGACAGCCTGTCCGGCGGGGAGCGCGCCAGGCTCGGACTTGCCTGCCTGCTCGCGGCTTCGCCGGAGGTCCTGCTGCTCGACGAACCGACCAACCATCTCGACGAGAACGCGCTCACCTGGCTGGAGAACCGGCTGCGGACCCACCACGGCACCGTCGTGCTGGTTTCCCACGACAGGATCTTCCTCGACCGGGTGGTGACGGCGATCATCGAGGTGGCCGACGGCGGCCTGACCCGCTTCGGCGGCGGCTACACCGGATACCTGGCCGAGAAGGCCGCCGCTCGCGTGCGCTGGGAACAGGAATACGCGCAGTGGCGCAGCGAGATCGGGCGACTCGAGGAATTCGCGACGACCACCGCCCAGCAGGTGGCGCACGGTCGCGCGATGTCGGACAACAACAAGATGGCCTACGACCGCAATGCGGGCCGGGTGCAGAGCTCGGTCGCCTCGCGGGTCCGGCAGACCGCCGAACGCCTGCGCCGCCTGCGCGCGGACCCGGTGCCGTGTCCGCCCGAACCCCTGTGCTTCCGTGGACGATTCGCCGCCGTGGGCTCGCACACCGAGTTCGCCATCGGGCCCGTGACCCTGGGACCGCGGGGCAGGCTGCTGATCCACGGTCCGAACGGGGCGGGAAAGTCGACGCTGCTCGATGCGATCCACGCGTCGGCGCCCGGCCGGGTCGGCTACCTGCGCCAGGAGGACCGCTTCGATCCGGACCGAAGCGTCACCGAGACATACGGTTTCGGCCGGGCCGCGCTCGTCGCGACCGGATTGTTCGCGCCCGAGCTGCTGGATCGCTCGGTCGGCACCTTGTCGGAGGGGCAGCGACGCAGATTGTCGCTGGCCCGGGTGCTCGCCGGTGACCATGATCTGCTGCTGCTCGACGAACCGACCAACCACCTGTCGCTGACGCTGGTCGACGAGATGGAACAGGCGCTGCACGATTACCGGGGCGCGGTGGTCGTGGTGTCGCACGACCGTGCGCTGCGCCGCCGATTCCGGGGAATACAGAAGGGAATTCAGGACTTTGGCTGACATCGTGCAGGTGATCGAGGTGCCGGGCGCGCCCTACGGGGTGACCGTCGGGCCGGACGGCGCGCTGTGGTTCACCCTGGTCGCACAGGGCATGATCGGCCGCTGCGCCGACGGTGTGGTGCGGACATTCGCCCTCGACCCCTCCGACGGGCAACCCACCGTCATCGTGACCGGCCCCGGCGATGCGTTGTGGTTCACCGAGTTTCAGGGCGGCAGGCTCGGCCGCATCACGACCGAGGGCGACGTGACCAGCATCGAGCTGGACGGTCCCTACGGTGCGTGTCTCGGACCTGACGGCGCACTCTGGTTCACCGAGCTGCAGTCCGGTCGCGTGGGGCGGCTCGCCGCCGACGGTACGATCGGCCGCGTCGACGTCGAAGGTATGCCGTCGATGATCACCACGGGATCCGATGGCGCCCTGTGGTTTACGGTGAATCAGGGCAACGCGATCGGCCGGGTGGATCGCGACCTTGCCCTCACGGTATACCCGGTGACGACCCCGGCCGCCGCGCCGGTCGGCATCACCGCGGGCCCGGACGGCGCGGTGTGGTTCACCGAGATCGGCGCCGGTGCCATCGGGCGCATCGACACCGACGGCACGATCACCGAATTCACCCTCCCCGACCCCGCCGCGCGCCCGCACGCGATCGTCGCGGGCCCCGACGGTGCGCTGTGGTTCACCGAGTGGGCGGCGGGCAGGCTCGGCCGGATCACCACCGACGGCGTGATCGACCACCTCGCACTCCCCGGCGCCGAACCACACGGCCTCACCGTCGACGCCTCAGGCCACCTATGGGTCGCGATGGAATCCGGTGCGCTGGTGGAGGTCTCACCCTGACGGACTCTGCTGACGCAGTCGTTCGAGCAGCGTGCGCAACCCCGGCGCGGTCGGCACCGCGGCCGGATCGATGGAGCCCAACGGCACCTCGAGCAGCTGCAGCGGATAACCGTCGCCGGTCACCACACCGGTATCGGCGAACCCGAACGCGGCCAGCAGTCGTGCGACGCCGGTGCCCGTGTGCTCGGTCTGCGCGTACACCCGCGTCGTCGGCCGGGCCGGATCCGCGGCGTGGACGTCGAGCAGGACTTCGGCGAGATGGTCGATGAAGATCTGCGAGATGGTCAGCGGGCTGGCGCCGAGCCTGCCGCGGAACCCGCGCAGCAGACCGACCGAGAACAACACCACCGCGTCGGACCACTCGCCGGGCCGGGTCACATGGATGCCGCGCACCTGGGCGTCGGTGAGTCCGCCGGTGCGGCAATAGGCTGCCTCGCCGAGCCGGTTCAGCGGCAGGATGCAGGAGAATCCGACCGGCACGAAACTGCCGTCGACCTGGGCCTCGATCAGGCTGTACGCCAGCGGATTGACCTGGTGCACACTGAGATTGCGCTGCCGGATCAGGTCGAGTGGCGTCGCGAAACCGGATCGGGCGAAGACCTCGCGATTGATCTGGCACAGCGTGTCCAGGTCACGATCGTCGAGATGGCGCACCCGGTAGTCGAGCTGCGGGGTCACATCGGTGTCGCCGGTCATGCGTCTCCCATAGTGTGAGGTGAGGTCGGGGAGCAGCCCGCTCTCGTCGATGAGCCCGGCCAGCACGTCGATCGGTTCGCGCCCGGCGAGCCTGCCGACCGTCACCGACAACAGCCGTAGTCCCGCGGCGATCACGACGGTGAACAGGATGAAACCGAGCCAGTCGCTGTTGGTCACGACGGGCAGCGCGTCGATGCCCTTCTTGACCGGATCCGACAGCTCCAGCGAGCTGAAGATCCCGGCGGCGGCCGTGCTGACGGTGAGAATGTAGTGATTCGGTTTGCGGGCGGCGAGGATGACGGCCCGGCTCGCCCGTTCGTGCCAGTGCCGGATCGCGGCCCGCCATCGCGCGCCGTGGTTCGTCGCCATCACTCGTCTCCCCGCCGCGGATCGAACCGAACGCAGTGGGTTGCGGGTACCCCGCTGTGCGCCGGTTCACACCACGGTAGTCAGATCGGTGGCGGCCGCGTGGGCGAATAGTGTTGCCCGCGCGGCTGTTCCGGGTCAGGGAGTGGTGAGTGCCTTGACCACCGCGGTGCCGAAGCTGAGGTCGTTGCTCGTCGGCACGCGGGTGTAGGTGCCACCGGTCTGCTGTGCGAGGGTCTGCAGGGTCTGGGTGCCCGGGCCGCCGACCACGACGACATCGATCCGGACGGGCTTGTCGGACTTGGTGGCGGCGGTGATCTCGGCGACGAGCGCGGACCCGGTGAGCGAGGAGTCGTCGTCGGGGCCGTCGGTGATCACCAGAATCGAGTTGGTGCGGCCGGGGGAGTAGGCGGCGACCGCGGCGCGGTAGGCGGCGAGCAGGCTGGGGTAGGCCTGGTCGGTGGTGCTCTGGCTCGCCTTGGTGGTGGTCACCGCCGAGCCCACCGCGTTGCGCTGGGTGTCGGTCAGCAGGTCGGTGGGGACCTGCACCTGGTACGGGGTGGTGCCGTCGAGGTTCTTGCCGAAGGTCCACAGCCCGAGGCCGAAGTCCGGCGGCATCACCGTCAGCGTCGAGGCGAGGGCAGCGCCCGCGTTCGCCAGCCGGGTGGTCGATCCCTCCGCGGTGCCCATCGACGACGAGACATCGAGCAGCACGGTGGCATTCACGCCGAGGACCGGGTTGGCCAGGGTGGCCTGCACCTTCTGCAGTGCCGCCTTGTCCGGGTTGGCCGGCGCCGAACCGATGGCCGGGCCGAACCCCTCGGTCGCGAGGGCACCTGCCTGTTCGGGGGCGCGCAGGAAGTCGATGAACCGGGACGCGATGAGGTTCTGGGTCTTGTCGACCCACGGGCCCGACAGCAGGGCGGCGGGATAGTCCGCGAGCGGCGCGGTGCCGACAGGCCGGAACGCGGTGAGCCCGCCGGTGCCGAGCTGCTGCGCGGTGGCGGCCACGGCGTGCACCTCGTCGGCGGTGGGGTCGGCGGTGATCGCACCCATCGCCGAGACCAGGTCGGCGGGCACCTGGGCGTCCGCGGCGAGCCCGGAGATCGCGGCGACGACCTGGCCGGAACCGGCGGCCTGCTCGGTCAGCGGCTCGGTGCCCGACACAGCGGCCCCGATCGAGGCGGCCGCGGCGGTGGTGGCGTCGCCGTCGGGCAGTGCCATCCGCAACCCGCCCCAGCCGGACAGGCCGAGCTCGTCGAGCGAGCCCTGCTGCAGGCGCGGCAGATCGGACCAGGCGATCTGGTGCTGTTCGAGCGCTTGGCGCAGCGCGTCGGGGACGGCCAGCACGATCGGGCTGGTGGCGATGGAGGCGGGCGTGCCCTCGATCAGCCCTGGCACCCGCACCAGTTCGATCGAGCGGCTGGAATCGGCGATCCAGAGCCCCGGCTTCGGGCCGAGCGCCGGATCCCACTTCCCGGTATCGGCCAGGCCCGCGACCAGGGCGGCTGACGGGCGGGCCGACACCTCCACCCGCGCGCAATGGTCACGCACCCGCGGCTTGCTCGCGTTGTAGCGGTCGGCGGCGGCGCGGATCGGGCCCGCGATCGCCGGATCGACGGTGACGTCCAGCGACGCCGGTCCCTCGACGCATTCGGCCGCTGCCGCGACGTCGGTGCTCGCGGCACGATCGCTGAGCTGGAACCAGGCGAACACGGCCACGAGTACCAGCACGAGTACCGATGCCGCGATAACCGGACCCTTGCTGATACTTCGAGAACTGGTCCCGCTGCGATGAGTACCCACGGGGCAAGTTTAAGGACACGGCATCGGCGGGCCGCACGGTGCATACCGGTGCGCATCGACGCTGGTCATGGCGTGGGGCCGGGCGTCACGACGGACACCCGGCCCCGGCCGGTCACTCGCGGATCACCCGTCCGCGGTCGTATTCACGACCACCCCAGACCCCCGACTGGCCGGTCTGCGCCGCGTACTCGGTGCACCCCGCGAGCAACGGGCAACCGGCGCAGATCCGGCGGGCGTAGTCGAAGTCCTGCGACGGGTACGGAAACCACGCCTCGTGGTTCGGGTCACCCCGGCAGGCGGCGCGGTGCCATTGCCCGGAATCGGACAGAGTCAGCAGTTCGGTCAGTGCGAGGTCGGTGGTGGTCACGGCGCGTACTCCTTCCAGATCCGGCGCTGGGTGCGGGCCAGCGGGTCGGGAGCCTTGGGCTCCCACAGCAGCCGCATTCCCGCTTCTTCGGGGGTGCGGTCGGCCTTGTTCGTATTGCAGGGTCCGCAGCAGGCGATCAGGTTGCCCCACGTGTTCGGTCCGCCCCTGCTGCGCGGGCGGATGTGGTCGACGGTCTGCGCCCAGTCGGCGCAGTAGCCGCAGCGCTGCTTGTCGCGGCGCAGGACACCGGCCAGCGTGGCGCGGCTGTCCTCGCCCACCGCGGCGACGTGACCCAGGTAGACGTAACGCACCAGCCGGATCGTCTCCGGCAGCCCGATGACCAGGTGCTGGGACCGGATCGGGAACCGCGGCGCGCGCTCGATGACGGTCTCCGCGGCGCCGCTGATCAGCAGTGTCACGGCCCGGTCGGCGGTGATCTCGTCGAGGGCCTCGTAGCTGGCGTTGAGCACGAGCACCCTGGTGCGTATCCAGGTGTCGGAAGTGGGCGCCATCGGGTCGACGGCATGACGGATCGTCATGGGAATCACCATGTTTCGAGAGAAGTGAACGACAGTCGAAGCTGAGTGGGTTACCGCGTCAGTGCGCGAACCGGAGACGGGCCATGGCAGCGTTGCCTGCGCTTCGCGCGATGCGGGCCGAATCGGCGCGGCGATAGGTCTTTTCGGACTGTCGCAGTGGCGCAATGGTTTTCACGGCCGTCTCCTCCTCTCGAAGTGTCTCGTCGGTC
Organism: Nocardia sp. NPDC060259; assembly: GCF_042728775.1. Taxonomy (NCBI): domain Bacteria; kingdom Bacillati; phylum Actinomycetota; class Actinomycetes; order Mycobacteriales; family Nocardiaceae; genus Nocardia; species Nocardia sp. NPDC060259. Next base: position 5,372 of record NZ_JBHXAY010000127.1, on the reverse strand, counting down.
TCACGCCGGTGCGAATGACCAGCGTGGAATTCATGGTGGCATACGCCGCGCCGGATGTCGGCTGATTTATTTCCGGTAACGCTCCGGTTCCGAGGGGAACGGACGAGGGGCAGGTCGCGATACATTTTCGGGGTGAGGTGCCCGTCAGGCGCGGGCGATCGCGAGGAGTGGTGCTCATGCGGACAGCGCTGATTCCGGCCACCGTGGCATGCGCGGCGGTCCTGCTGCTCGCCGGCTGCGGTAACGATTCCGGCGGGACGAACGCACCCGCGGAGAGACCGAGTCCGACCCTGCCCGCGCCGGGACCGGCTTCCTCGATCCAGTCGAGTGCCGCGGGCCCGGCCACCCTGGTCCCACCCGCCGCCATGCCTGCTCCGGGATCGCCCGTGACATCGGCCCCGGCGGTCACCGCCGGCCCGCCGAGCCCGCCGAGCTTCCCGCTCCCGGATACCGCCCCCGCCTGCGCCGACGGCCAGGTGCTGGTCGGCGGCAGCCCGGTCTCCGCCGCCGCGGGCCACCAGGGCCTGACCCTGCGCTTCTGGCTGGTCGGCGCCAGCGGCCCGTGCTCGCTCACCGGCTACCCCGGCGTCGACGCGGTCGGCGACACCACCAGCAATGCCACCCGCACGCCCCGCGGCTATCTGGGCGGACTCCCACCCAGCCAGGACGCACCCGCCACCGTGATCCTCACCCGGGACCACGGTGCCGAAGCCATCGTCGAAGGCACGTCCACCGACGCCGAGGGCAATCCGTGCCCCGCCTATACCGGTCTCCGGGTCACCCCACCCGACACCACCGACACGGTGCCGGTCGCCGAAGCGCTGTCGGTGTGTGACCTGGCCGTTCACCCGGTGACGCCGATGGGGTGATGCGGCTTCGCCCTCGACTAGAGGTTGCCGACCTCGCGTTCGAGGCGGCGTGCGACGAGGTCGCGGGCTTCCTCGCGGAGGGTGGGGCGGAAACCGGTGGGGTAGACCGGATCCGCGGGCGCGTACTGCTTGAGGACTTCCTTGGCGAGGGTGATCTTGTGGACCTCGGTGGGACCGTCGGCGATGGCCATGACCTCGGCGTAGGTGGTCATGTCGAGGAACGGAAGGTCGGTGCTGACACCCAGTGCGCCGTGCAGATGTAGTGCGCGGCGGGCGATGTCGTTCATCACCGTCGGCATGGCGACCTTGATGGCGGCGATGTCCTTGCGGACGGCGCGGTAGTCCTGGGCCTGGTCGATGCGCCAGGCTGTGCGCAGGACGAGCAGGCGGAACTGCTCCATCTGGATCCAGCTGTCCGCGATGCGTTCCTGGGTCATCTGGAAGCCGCCGAGCACGCCCTTGCGCGCCGGGCGCGACACGGCGCGCTCGCACATCATGTCGAAAGCCTTGCGCACCAACGCGACCGTGCGCATGGCATGGTGCACGCGCCCGCCCCCGAGGCGGGTCTGCGCGACGACGAAGCCCGCGCCTTCGGCGCCGAGCAGATGGTCGGCGGGCACCCGGACATCGGTGAACCGCAGGTGCCCTTCGTGTTCGCTGAATCCGGGCACGGTGAAATTGCGGACCAACTCGAGGCCCGGGGCATCTGCCGGGACGATGAACATCGACAATCGCAGATGCGGTTCGGCGGCCGGATCGGTCACCACCATCACGATATGAAAGGTGGCGAACTCGGCGCAGGAGTTGAACCACTTCTCGCCGTTGATGACCCACTCGTCGCCGTCGCGCACCGCGGTGGTCCGGAACGAGGTCGGGTCCGAGCCGCCGGTGGGCTCGGTCATCACGTAGCAGGACCCGATCTCGCCGTCGAGCAGCGGCTGCAGGTACTTCGCCTTCTGCTCCGGGGTGCCGAAGTGTGCCAGAATCTCCGCGTTGCCGGAATCCGGTGCCTGACAACCGAACACGAGCGGCGCCCACATCGACGTGCCGAGCACCTCGTTGAGCAGCGCGAGCTTGAGCTGACCGTAACCGGGCCCACCCAGTTCGGGGCCGAGGTGGCAGGCCCACAGCCCCTGATCCTTGACCTGCTGCTGCAGCGGCCGCATCAGCGCACGGATCTCCGGATTGGTCCGGTCATAGGGGTTGGGGTAGAGCAGATCCAGGGGCTCGACCTCGGTGCGGACGAACTCCGCGACCCAGTCGAGCTTGCGCTGGTACTCCGGATCGGTCTCGAAATCCCAAGCCATGGTCAGCCTTTCGTGTTGTCGTCGGGGGCGGTGAGCCCGGACAGGACGGTGTCGGTGAGGATCGCGGCGATCTCGGCGGGGGAGCGCGCACCGCGCTCGCGGTACCAGAAACCGAGCGAGTTCAGCATGCCGAGCAGACCGTTGGTGACGACGTGATCGGCGGTGCGCAGCTGCCCCGTGGCGAAGCCCGCGTCGATGACGTCCTGCCAGCGACGCTGGAGCCGGTCACGCAACTGCTGCAGTTCGGTGGCGCGTTGCCCGGTGAGCGCGTCCCCGTCGCGCAGGTGCACGGCCACCGCGCGCCGGTGCGTGACGATCAGCTCCACATGACTGCGGATCAGCAGGCGCAGGGTCTCGACCGGATCGGCGCCCGCCGCGACGATGCGTTCGGCGTCGTCGAGCAGCAGCCGGGTGTAGTCGCCGAGGATCTCCCACAGCAGCTCTTCCTTGGACCCGATGTGGTAGTACAGCGCGCCGCGCTGGACATCGGCCTTCGCGCCGATCTCGGCGACGCCGGTGGCGTGGAAGCCGCGTTCGGCGAACAGATCGAGGGCGGCGGCGCGGATGCGATCACCGGTGCCCGCCGCGCCGCGATCGGCGGCGGGTGGGCGGCCACGGCGCCGCACGGGAGCGACGGGTTCGCCGGGCTGCGCGACGTTCACCGTGCCTCCACTCCGCCGGGCGACCAGCGCTGACCGCCGAGAAATGTTCCGGTCAGTACATTAATTCTCCCGGTGCCTACAATCAAGGGGTGGCTCGCCACGCCCACCGCGCTGACCCCGGCGTCTCGGCGTGGCGGAATGGACGGCGCTCCTGCGGCGTTCGAACCCACACGAGGTGTCACCACTACCCACGGGTAACATGACATCGACTTTTCCCACCCGGCTTTCTCAAAAGTGAGGCAGTAGATGACAGAGCGGATTCAGGTCGGCGGGCTCCAGGTGGCCAGCGTTCTCCACGGTTTCATCGAGAACGAGGCGCTCCCCGGTACCGGCGTAGATTCCGCCGCGTTCTGGGCCGGCGCCGAGCAGGTCATCAACGACCTCGCCCCGCGCAACCGTGCACTGCTGGCCGAACGCGACGAGATCCAGGGCAAGCTCGACGCTTGGCACCAGGAGAGCCCGGGCGCAGGCTACGACAAGGGCGCCTACAAGGAGTTCCTGACCGAGATCGGTTACCTGCGTCCCGAGCCCGCCCCGTTCCAGATCGGCACCGGCAACGTCGACGCCGAGATCGCCACCACCGCGGGCCCGCAGCTCGTGGTGCCGGTGATGAACGCGCGCTTCGCGATCAACGCCGCCAACGCGCGCTGGGGCTCGCTCTACGACGCGCTCTACGGCACCGACGCCATCTCCGAGGCCAACGGCGCGGAGAAGGGCACCGGCTACAACCGCGTGCGCGGCGACAAGGTCATCGAGTGGGGCCGTAACTTCCTCGACGACGCCGTCACCCTGATCACCGGCTCGCACATCGGTTCGTCGTACTACAAGATCGTCGACGGCGAGCTCGAGATCGGCCTGGAAGACGGCACCGACATCGGCCTGGCCGACCCGTCGCAGCTCGTCGGCTACCTGGGCGACCCCGAGGCCCCGACCTCGGTGCTGCTCAAGCACAACGGCCTGCACATCGAGATCCAGATCGACGCGAACTCGCCGATCGGCTCGACCGACACCGCCGGTGTCAAGGACATCGTGCTCGAGTCCGCGCTCACCACGATCATGGACTTCGAGGACTCGGTCGCCGCGGTCGACGCCGAGGACAAGGTCGTCTGTTACCGCAACTGGCTCGGCCTGATGAAGGGCGATCTGGCCGAAGAGGTCACCAAGGGCGGCAAGACCTTCACCCGCACCATGAACCCCGACCGCGTGTTCACCGCGCTCGACGGTTCCGAGCTGGTGCTGCACGGCCGTTCGCTGCTGTTCGTGCGCAACGTGGGCCACCTGATGACCTCCGACGCGATCATCGACGCGCAGGGCAACGAGGTCCCCGAGGGCATCATGGACGGCCTGATCACCTCGCTGATCGCCGTGCACTCGCTCAACGGCACCGCCGCGCGCGCCAACACCCGCACCGGCTCGGTCTACATCGTGAAGCCGAAGATGCACGGCCCCGACGAGGCCGCGTTCACCAACGAGCTGTTCGGCCGGATCGAGGATGTCCTCGGCCTGACCCGCAACACCCTCAAGGTCGGCATCATGGACGAGGAGCGCCGCACCACGGTCAACCTCGCCGCGTCGATCGAAGCCGCCAAGGACCGCGTGGTGTTCATCAACACCGGCTTCCTCGACCGCACCGGCGACGAGATCCACACCTCCATGGAGGCCGGGCCGATGGTCCGCAAGGCCGAGATGAAGACCCAGACCTGGATCACCTCCTACGAGGACTGGAACGTCGACACCGGCCTGGCCAAGGGTCTGCCCGGCAAGGCGCAGATCGGCAAGGGCATGTGGGCCATGCCCGACCTGATGGCGGGCATGCTCGAGCAGAAGATCGTGCACCCGAAGGCAGGCGCCAACACCGCGTGGGTGCCTTCGCCGACCGCCGCCACCCTGCACGCCACCCACTACCACCTGGTGGATGTGTTCAAGCGGCAGTCCGAGATCGCCAAGGGCGGTCCGCGTGCCACCGTCGACCAGATCCTCGAGATCCCCCTGGCCCAGTCCATCGACTGGTCCGACGAGGAGAAGCGTCAGGAGCTGGACAACAACTCCCAGGGCATCCTGGGCTACGTCGTCCGCTGGATCGATCACGGTGTCGGCTGCTCCAAGGTGCCCGACATCAACGACATCGGCCTGATGGAAGACCGTGCCACGCTGCGCATCTCGAGCCAGCTGGTCGCCAACTGGCTGCGCCACGGCATCGTCACCGAGGCCGACGTGATCGCCAGCCTCGAGCGCATGGCCCCCGTCGTCGACCGCCAGAACGCCGGTGACAAGGCCTACCGCCCGATGGCACCGGACTTCGACGCCTCGATCGCCTTCCAGGCGGCCAAGGAGCTGGTGCTCGAGGGCACCAAGCAGCCCAACGGCTACACCGAGCCGATCCTGCACCGCCGTCGTCGCGAGTTCAAGGCCGCGCAGAAGTAGTGGTGTCGAGTGCATGAAAAGTAGCTCATAGCAGCTCTTTTCGCTTGCGGCCCCGCGTCGGAGACATCCGAGGCGGGGCCGCTGCCGTCACTGGAGATCATCCTGGATAC